>JBGGMQ010000805.1:0-4296 GCA_041287975.1 Verrucomicrobium sp.
TGCACCATGAGTACTACCGTGGGAACTACGGGCTGTACTTCAACGTTTGGGACCGGCTCATGGGCACCAACCATGAGAAGTACGAGGAGCGCTTCGCCGAAGTGACGAACCGCCCCAAAGCCACGGTGAAACCTGTGGAGCAAAAATCAGGAGCGGTGGATGAGCCGCCTTCACCCTCCGCTACGGAGGTCCCCTCGCCCACGGTCTGAGCAAGGCCGGGCTGACATCACCCGGAGAGTCAGGAAGAGTGGCTCGACACTGAAAGTAGGTTTTTGTATGGATTGCCACGCATGACTCCCGGCTCCCGACGCACCTTTCTTGCCCTCTCTGGCTCTACCATGGTAGGGCTCGCGGCCTGCCATGGCTCCAGCGCGGCACCGCACTACACCGCAAAGACGACGCTGGGCATCTCCGGCACACACTTTGCCATCAACGGACTGCCGGTCTTCCTGCTGGGCTGCAGCTATTACGCTGCGCTGGGGGCGACTGACGCGACGTGGAAGTCGGATTTGGACGAGTTGCAGCGGTTGGGGTTCAACTGGATCCGCATCTGGGCCACGTGGGCTTCGTTTGAGAATGACATCTCTGCCGTACACCCGAAGACGGGGCTTGCGCGGGAACCGTACCTGGGCCGGTTGAAGGAACTGCTCACTGACTGCGACCGCCGAGGGATGATTGTGGATGTCACCCTTTCACGTGGGAACAGTGTGACCGGGCCCGCCAAACTGCAACAGCCTGAGGCGCACCTGGAGGCGGTGAAAGTGCTGGTGACGCAGCTAAGGCCGTGGAAAAACTGGTTCCTGGATCTGAGCAATGAGCGCAACCTGACGGACAAGCGGCACACCAGCTATGCAGCGCTGAGGTCACTGGCGGAGATGGCGCACCAGATCGATCCACAGCGACTCCTCACGGCTTCGTTCGCTGGCGACTTCGGGGCGGAGGATCTCAAGGCCTATGTCACCGAGGTGAAGGTGGACTTCCTCAGCCCGCATCGGCCGCGAGGTGCGGAATCCCCGGGACAGACAGAAGGCCGCAGTCTTGAGTGGCTCCAGGCGACGCAAGCCCTGGGGAAGGCTTTGCCCATTCTCCATCAGGAGCCATTCCGCCGGGGCTATGGCTTCTCCCCTGCCCTGCAGGACTATGTGACTGACTTGCGAGGCGCAGTGAAGAGCGGATCTGCGGGGTGGTGTTTCCACCAAGGCGATGCGCGCAAGGCACCCGATGGGCGACCCAGACGCTCGTTTGATCTGCGAGATGCGACCTTGTTTGCGCAGTTGGATCAGGTCGAGCGTGACGTGATTGTAGGCCTGGCTGCGATTGTGCAAGAGGGCGCTGCAAAATGACGCTGCTGGCGACGTTATGATCCTGTTCCGCCTGCCATGTCTTCTTTTCCGCAACCTCGTTCCCCTTTTCCGTGTGCGGGCAGTCGCGCGCTCTGGGCACCGACGCGGCGGGAATTCGTGTACAGCCTGGGGGCGAGTATTGGCAGTGTGGCGCTGACGAGTCTGCTGAGGGCAGAGACTTCCGGGAGTTCCGCGTTGGGGCCCCTGGCACCGAAGCAGCCACAGGTGGCGGCGAAGGCGAAGCGCTGCATCTTCCTCATGATGGAGGGCGGCCCCTCGCACATCGACACCTTTGATCCCAAGCCGGCGCTGGCGAAGCTGCACCTCAAGGAATTCGTGCGGAATGACAAGCAGCAGTCCGCGATGTCAGGAGGCAAGCGCTACTATGTGCAGAGTCCCTTTGGCTTCCAGAAACACGGCCAGAGTGGCGCGGACATGTGCGATGAATGGGAGCACATGCGGCATCACGCGGACGACCTGTGCTTCTACCGGGGCTGTCAGGTTGATTCCGTGAACCACCCCACGGCCATGTACCAGATGAACACGGGGAACCGCTTCGGCGGCGATCCCGGCATCGGTGGATGGGTGACCTACGGACTGGGCACCACGAACCAGGACCTGCCGGGATTCATCGTCCTGCCGGAGGTCTCCTATCCCCAGGGAGGCTCGGCGAACTGGAGCAATGGTTATCTGCCCGCCAGCTACCAGGGGACGCCGCTCAGGGCGAAGGGGTCACCGATTCTTGATCTCCAGCCTGCAGCGGGCATTACAGCGGAACATCAGCGGGCAAATCTGGACTTGCTTGCGCAACTGAATGGCATGCACCGTGCAGAGCATGCATGGCATGGGGACCTGACGGCGCGCATGGAGAACTATGAGCTCGCCTTCCGCATGCAAATGCAGGTGCCGGAGGTGCTGGACCTCTCCAAGGAGCCGGCGGGGATTCAGGAAACGTACGGGATTGGCAGCGGCCCTACGGATGCCTTTGGCCGCAAGTGCCTCCTCGCCCGGAAGCTGGTCGAGCAAGGGGTGCGCTTTGTGCAGCTCTATGCGGGCACGTGGGACTCCCACGACTACATCCAGCGGGCGCATGGGAATTTGATCCGCTCTGTAGATCGGCCTATTGCAGGGCTGCTGACGGACTTGAAACAGCGTGGACTGCTGGAGGACACTCTGGTGGTCTGGTGCGGGGAATTTGGCCGCAGCCCGGACAATGGCGTGCGCGGTGGGACAGCGTATGGACGGGATCACAACCCGAAGGCGATGACTGTATGGATGGCGGGCGGTGGCGTCCGGGCAGGCCACACCATCGGTGCCACAGACGAGACGGGAGCCGAAGCCGTGGACTGCGTGCATCACGTCCGCGACTTCCACGTCACCCTGCTCCGTTTGCTGGGTCTGGATGACAACAAGCTCACGTATTTCCATGCGGGGCGCTTCAAGCAGCTCTCGCTGTTTGGGGGCAGCGTGATCAAGGAACTCATCGCCTAGACGGCTGAGCATTTCCGGCTACCGTGAACCGTGCCTGAGGAAGGGAAAGTCTGCGAAAGCAAAAGCTGCACGTTGGAGCTGGAGCCCGGTGTGCACTGGTGGTGCTCGTGCGGGCTGTCAGGGCATGCGCCCTTCTGCGATGGCAGCCACAAAGGCACAGGGCGGGCGCCGAAGAAACTGGTGATCGACAAGATGACGACGGTCACGCTGTGCGGATGTCAGCAGACGAAGCAGCCGCCTTTTTGCGACGGCAGTTTTCAGGAGAGTGGCTAGCTCAGCTCTTCAGGCCCAGAAACTTGGCCAGCCCCTTCACGGCATCGGCAGCGCGGTGACCGCGGCGCACAGACCGGCTCACAACCAGCAGTTTGCGATTTTTGCGATCCGCCTTGGGGTCCACATGGCCTGCGATCTCCAGGCCGGAAAGCAGGGGCAGGGCGTAGTATCCTCGCACCCTCTTGTCTGCCGGAGTGTAGACCTCCCAAGTGTAGTCGAAGTCCCAAAGCTGTCGCGTGACTTTGCGATCATAGATCAAGGGGTCGAGGGGCGCGAGCAGGGTGACGAAAGGATCTTGACCAGTAGCTCTGGATTCGGCCAGAAGCGGCACATCCTCGCGCAAGCAATACAAGGTGGTGCACCCTTCGATATTCAAGGGCTGCACCAAGTCCTCGACATGAGGCAGCTCGAAGCGACTCAGTGCGACCAGGCGGCGCTGGCGAAGTTTAAGCTCCACCGTCCAGCGCCTGGCGGCATCCGCATCGGAGGCCCTGGCTTGCAAAGCCGCAGCGGGCAGCACTCTTTCCGGGAGGTCATAGAGACGGCGGATGCCATCCCGTCTGCCGATGAGGACGCGACCGTGGAAAAAGAGCTTCTGGAGTACCGCTTTGGCCAGCGTAGCGCGGCTGCCCCAACCTTGGTGAGAGCGTTGATCATCTTCGATATCCTCTGAGGACAAGGCTCCGCGGTCTCGTATCTCATCGAGGATCCGGGTGGCGAGTTCCGATTCCCGCGCATCCAGCTTGCCCGACCATGCGCCTTCACCGTCGGAGCGGCGCTCCATGGCCGCCAGCAGGTAGGGCCAGGACTCGACGGGAAGCACAGTGAGGATGTTCGTGTGGGGCAGATGCTGCTCGAAGGCGGTTCGAGACTCGGCGGGCAGAGGCAGTTCTTTGGACGCGCCATAGACGTGCCGGAAGAGGTCCCCTTCCCGATAACCTGTGACCCGGTTCCGCAGGATGAGGTCTTGAATGCGGCCGCAGACATTGATGGGATCGATCTGAATGAAGCCGTGGTGCGACAAAGCGCTGGCCACATCGGGCGCGGCAGCATCCAGCAACACGGCTCTCTGGTGGAACCGTCGGGCTTCTGGAATGGTGAGTGAGATGGGAGACGGGAGGGACAATCAGGATCAGGGGGCGAGTGGACCACTATGAGTACGGCAGCGCCAGTTGCAAGGTGGCGGCTT
>JBGGMQ010000806.1:0-2753 GCA_041287975.1 Verrucomicrobium sp.
ACCAGCCAGTTCGTGAGATGCTCACGAACTGCGCCAGCAACCGGGCAGCCGGAGTGGCTGCGGAGGTACTCGTGAATGCCGAGAAGCGTGAACGCCGCGGCCCGAGGGGACGTGAAACTCGTCACCAAGGGCAAGCCGATGTTGAAGAGCTGGCGGCACAGGTTGCGACGTCCCTCATTCTTTGAATGGCCGACACCCGTGCCAAGTGCCCACAGCGCACGGCCGTGGCTGTCTTCACTGCCGCCTTCCTCCAGCCATTGGCGGCCATGGCTCATGAAGTTGCGGAAGCGCCCCGTTTCCCGGTTCATCGCTGCGGCTAGGAAGGCAAGATAGCTGCTGGCAAGGTGATCGAGATTCTCGCCCGCAGGCCGCTCTCCGAGCTCGGCAAGCAGATTGCAGAGGATGAAGGCGCGCGCATTGTCATCGGTGCAGTACCCTTCATGAAAGTTGGGGACGTTGAAGATGGCGTGCTGAAAGATGCCTGTGCCATCACTCATCCGCAACAGGTGATCCAGGCGCACGGGAGGCAATTCGTACGGTCGGCTGGCGAGAGTCCAACCCGCGAATGCGGTGCGGGGATTGGCCCGGCGGTCTGAGCGGGCATGTTGAAATGTATCCAGGTAGCGCTGCGCGACGGCAGGCCAGATCATCTCGCGACCCTGTTGGAAGGCCTGTTCACGCGTGTGATCGAGAAGCTCCGGATCATTCAGATACAGGCAAACACCGGCCGCAATGGCCGCAGGGTCGCGGAAGGGGACAAGGATGCCCCGCCCCTCTGCAAGGAGTTCCTGGGCATGCCAGTAGGGTGTCGACACCACCGCTTTGCCCGCCCCAAACACATAAGCAAGAGTGCCTGACGTGATCTGGGCCACATTCAAATAAGGCGTGAGATAGATGTCCGTAGCGCCAATGAACTCCTTCAAGTCATCGAGTGACACGAAGCGGTTGTAGAAGATGACGTGCTCCTTCACGCCTCTTTCCTCTGCGAGACGCTCCAGGCTGAGACGGTAGCGCTCGCCCTCCCGGGCCACCAGGTGCGGATGGGTAGCACCTAGAACCAGGTAGACGACATTGGGATGCTCCTTGATGATTGCGGGGAGGGCCTCAATGGCGTGCTCGATGCCTTTACCTGGACCCAGCAGACCAAAGGTGAGTAGGACCACCCGTCCATCGACTCCAAACTGGGTTTTGTAGGAGGCTGAATCAGAGAAGGCGATATCGGGTATTCCGTGGGGGATGATGTCGATCTTTGAATCTGGTACGGCATAGACCTCCCGCAGGATCTCGGCACCTTTCTTCGCCATCACGACCAGTCTGTCGCTGCGCATGGCCAGTTCCTTCATGACCTTGCGCTGATCAACATTGGGCTCCTGCAACACCGTGTGAAGTGTGGTTACCACGGGCATGCGGACCTCCTTGAGCAGTGCCAGCAGGTGACTGCCCGCGGTGCCGCCATAGATCCCGAATTCATGCTGGACGCAAAGCACGTCCACATTGTTGAAGTTCAGGTAGTCAGCCGTTCGGCGATAGGAGTCGAGGTCCTTCTCCTGCAACTCGAACCGGACACGAGGAGGGTACTTGTACCCCTCCGGCCGGTCATTGACGGCCCCTGCAATGCAAAGAGCCGACGGTGCCTGGGCACTGACAGCCTCACAAAGATCATGTGTGAAGGTTGCGATTCCGCATTGCCTTGGCTCGAAGCCACCCAAAAATGCAATGCACCCCGAAAGAGCTTGTCCGCTCAAGATAATCCTCTCAACAGCTGCGACATGGGGGGAGGATAGCCGCACTTGTTGAACTAAGCAAGGCTGATGTTCAAATGAGCTATGGGGCGGGTTTAGCCTCGGTCACCCCAAGGCTCTCCACCCAGCGGGCTTCCATGAGTGAATCCACGTAGGGGACCAGCAGGGTTTGCTTGTAGATGCCTGTTGCCTTGCCGAGCCACTCACGGCCGACGTCCTTCCTGCCTTCCTGGAACGCAAAAGCAGCCTTGCTGAAATAGTAGGCGGGGGTGTCATCCATGAAGCTGAAGTTCTTCATCAGCTCCAGGGCGCCGGAGACGTTGTCCTGCTTGAGCCTGCTCACGAGCACTTTGAAGAGGGTGAGGTGACGCACCTCCAGCCGCAGCTTGGGATAGTCATTGAGAAGTTTCATGAACCCGGATTCAGAGGCGGCAAAATTTCCACCCACGTAGTCGAGCTCCACGAGATTGAACTTGGGTTCGAAGGCGGCGGGACTCAAAGCCTCTGCCTTCTGGAAGTTGATGCGGGCTTTCTCAAAATCCCGCATAGCGGTATAGATGCTTCCCCGCACATTGGGGATCAAAGGGCTGTTCGGCTGGAAGACTTCTGCTTCGTCGAGCTTTTCGAGGGCGTCGAAATTCTTCTGCGTGGCGTGCAGGCTTTGGGCTTCCTGGACGAGGGCGATGAAGCGAGGGTCCGTGAGGGCCGTGTCCGCTGTGGCGACCGCCTCTTCCTTGACTGCCGTGGGCACTGTGCCGGGTGCAGGTGTCTGGGCCTGAACGGAAGAATGTCCTACGACAAGCGTGGCGGCCAGAAGGGCAAGGAGAGAGATGGGAGGTGCGGACATAGTCTTCAGAAAATGGAGCGCTGAGCTGGCAGAGGAGTGGACGCCGGGTATTTTTAGCTGCAAGCCGGAGGCGTGCAATCCCCAATACGCACCTCGCCGTAGCCCCGGGATGCCATGTGATGTTACTTTCGGTACAGAAAAGGATGGCTCTGCACGATGGCAAT
>JBGGMQ010000807.1:0-4137 GCA_041287975.1 Verrucomicrobium sp.
GTCAATCCTGTCTCAAAAGGACTTCCTCCTTCTCATCATCCACGCCCCCACCGCCAGCAACACCAGCAACGCCCTGGAAGGTTCAGGCACCACGACGATGATACCGTTGCTCGCGAAGAGCGAGGTGTCATAGAACAGCCCTGCGGACAAGGTTGGCAGATCCAGACCGCCGATCAGGCCGCCAGCGCGCTGGGGGGTGCCAAAGGTGTAGCCGTCCAGCAGCAGCGTGGTGAAGTCCAAAAGGTCAAACACATCACCGAAGGCGGGCGAGTAGCTGTAGGCGGAGGAGCCATGTTCACGGCCCAGGCGCATGACCGCATTCCCCACGATGGTGAGAGTGCGCGCGACAATAATCTGATCGTGGTTGCCTGAGTGCAGTGCTTCATAGTCCGCAGCCTTGCCGGAGAGGTAAGATGCGAAGTTGTTCGCGGCGAGGGCCGTGTAGAAGCCGTCTGCATCGTTGACGTCGGCCCCACCGCTGCTGCCGATCTGGAGCAGGAGCCGGTCGGTTGCCACTGTGGAGCCGCTCAGTTCCACATTGCCGGAGAAGCGCAGCCTGCCGATGCCACCGTTCACGGCAGAATCTCCGGGGCGAAGGGAGCCCGCACCATTCACCAGGGTGTTCCCCTGCACGATGCCTGTGCCGCCGAGAACCCCGCCTGACACCGTGACAGCTCCCGTACCTGTGGCAGAGCCAGTGGCATTGTTGGCCAGCAGCACTCCCTGGTTCACCGTGGTAGCACCCGAGTAGGTCTGGCCAGCCTCGATTCTCCAGGTGCCCGGGCCATTCTTCACCAGGCCGCCCGTTGCCGCTGCAGAGTAGAGATTGCTGCTCACGCGGCCATCGCCCTCCCCTTGCAGGGCGATGGTGCTGGCCGAGTTGGCCGTGCTGGAGAACTGCAGATTCAGCTCGCCCGCATCACTCTGGAAGGTGGTCTGCGCTCCGGCCCCCGCTGTGGTGAAGGCACCCGTGAGGGTGGTGTTGCCGCTGACGTTCTGCACGTGCGCCACGGAAGTGTTCCGCGAGGTCGTCGTGATGTTCCGGTCAAAGGTGCTGGTGCCGGTGAACGCCAGTTGCAGGCGGGAGCTGTCATCCGTGGCATTGCGCCCGATGGTAATGCCGCTGGTGGCGGCCAGGGCATTCGCCTGCATCAGGCGCAGGATGGCCGTCCCCGGGGTGGCCACATCACCGATGATCGTGGTGCCGCTGAAGTTGTTGGCCCCGGCAAGCACGACCACACCCGAGGTCGAGGAAATCGCCAGGTTGCCCGCGCCGCTGATCTGGCCGTTGATCGTGATCGTGTTGCCCAAAGGATTGAAGGTGGCGGTGGCTCCACTGGCCAGGGTGATGTTTCTCCCGGAACCCATGGTGATCGTATCCAGAGCTTGCAACGTGGCGCTGCCGGTGAAAGCGATGCTGCCGGTGGCGCTGCCGAATGCTCCATCACCGTTGGCGATCACGGTACCACCAGCGATGGTGGTACCCCCTGCGTAAGAGTTCGTGGCATTTGCCAGAGTCACCGTTCCCGCCGTGCCCGTCTTCAGTGCCCCCGCACCGGCGATCTGGCCCAGGATCGTGAGGCTGCCGCCGTTGGCATCAAAGGTGGCGGTGACACCGCTGTTGATGGCGATGTTGCGATTCGCATTGAGGATGGTCAGCGCATTCGCCACCAGTTGCAGCGTGCTGGTGCCGCTGAAGGTGACATTTGTGGCCGCCGAGGAGGGCACCGCCCCGAGTGCAGCATCCGCATTGGTGTGGGTGCTGCCCGCGGTAATGCCGATTTGCAGCACGCCCGCATTGATGATTGTGCCGCCGGAGTAGGTATTGAAGCCGGTCAACACCAGCCTCCCCGAGCCACTTTTGGTCAAGGAGCGGCTAGTGCCATCTTCACCGAGGTTTCCACTGAGGGTGGTGAAAACAGTGGGCTCATTACCAGCCTCCACCGTGAGGGTGCGGTTACCTCCGCTAATAGTAGCGTTGCCCGTGAAGATGAGACCCTTCTGTGTCGCGATGGGATTGTGAAAAATCGTATCCGCAGCAAAGCTGATCAAGTTGGCCAGTGTCATATCAGCTCCGGTACCAGCCCGGACACTGCCCCCGTTGAAGGTAATCAGACCTGTGCCCAGGGCGTTGTTGGCAGCTATCAGCAGGCGGCTATTGGCAGACAATATCGTACCGCCAGAGTAGGTGTTGGTGCTGCCCATGACAAAGTCCCCGCCGGAACCGCCATCCCCCTCGATCACGACCACTCCGGATTGCCCAGCCACATCGGCGACAAGACCACTGATCCAGAAGCGCTGACCTTCGTGCCGGAATGTGGCCCCGTTCTCGCCGACGAGCACGCCACGCTTCACATCCAGGATCACTTGGGCGGTGCCGCCTGCAAGCGTACCTCCATTGATGACGATGTTGTCCACGTCGGTGACGGTAGGCACCAGCCCCAGCGACGCTGCCGTGCCGGCAGTAAGGCTTTCTGCGCTCACCACTAGCTTGCCTTGGTTCACATACGTGGTGCCTGTATAAGTATTGGCTCCGCTCAATATCAGGGTGCCTGCTCCCGACTTCACCAGACCGGTGCTGCCGCTGATGACCGAACTGATCGTCAGAGTCGAGGCAGCATTGTTCTGGTGGATGATGAGGTCCTGGCCGTTGCCTGAGGTCAGGCTGCCCCCCGTGATGCTGACCGCGCCCGTGTTGCTGGCCACCAAAATGCCGCCAGTGGCAATGTTCAAGGCCCCGGTCAGTGTCGTGGTCGCACTGCCAGCAGCGTTGTACCGGAGGGAGTTGATCGTCAAAGCACCTGAGCCACTGGCCCCGGAGGTCGCGCTCACATCCGTACCTGCGGTGAACGTGGCGCTATAGGCGCTGTCATCCAACCCGGTGATGTTACCAGCCGTGGAGCCGCTGCCGCTGACCGCCCAGGTAGTGGTGCCAAACGTCGCATAGCCACCCAGAATGGTCTGGGACCCGCCTGCAAACAACGCATTGGCCGTCGTGGTGGTGAGGATGCCATTGCTCGTGGTGAAAGCGATGGTAGCGCCCAGCGAGCGACTGATCGCCCCAAGGTTCAAGGTCGCACCAATCCCGGACGTCCCGTTGACATTGAGGGACGAGTGCCCCTGGGTGATGGCCAGACCATTCACCGTTTGGGTTGTCGTCTGACCAGCCACGTCTGTGCCCAGCACCTGAAACGCCCCGCCCGCCGCCGTGAGCGTGCTGCTGGAGGAAAGACGGCTTGCACCCGTATTGCTCCCCGTGAAGTCCAGACGAAGGACACCACCGCGGAAGGTTGTGGCTCCCGTGTACGAGCTCGAACCCTTCAGCACCAGGTCCCCGGTGCCCGACTTGACCAGGCCGCCGGCTCCGTTGTTTCCCACACCCGCATTGAGCGTCACATTATTGCCGTTCGTGTCAAAGCGGGCACCACCGGCATTGAAGGTGATGGTGCGGGTCGCAGAAATATCCGTGGCCGTGCCGCTAGCCCAGCGGAGAGCCCCGCCTCCAAAAACAAGCTGCGAGGTACCGCCGCCCAGGCTCGCATCGCTGCCAAAGACGACCACCCCGGCATTGATGGTGGTGTTGCCAGTCCAGGTGTTGGTTCCCGCCAGCGTGAGCACCCCGTTGGTCGCCTTCGTGAAGCCACCTGCGCCGTTGATGGTGGCGACATTCTGCAGCGTGCCTGCGGTCCAGGTCAGCGTATCGACGCCAGTGATGTCATTGCCATTGAGGTCGAGAATGCCTCCGGTGAGGGCAATCGTGCTGGTGCTGGTGCCCGCGCCACCATTGTCCACAATGTCGCCGCCGACGGTCACCCGCCCTCCACTGATGTTCAGAGTGCCCACCGAAGTGCTGCCTGCAAAAGCGGTGCTGGAAAGGACAATGCCGCCGCTGCCCACGGTGAGGCTTCCTCCACGAACGTTCACCGTACCCGTGGCGCTGCTGGTCACGGTGCCTGCTGCCACGACGTTATGGGAAACAACCAAGCTGCCGAAAGTCACTGTGGCATCGCCGGAAATGGTCAGCGTCCCGGTGGCCGTGCCTCCGATTGTTTCATGGCGGGACACGGTGGCCACGCCAGAGATGTCCAGCGTGCCGCGGGTCATGTTCAGGATGCCCGTGGCCGGGCCAACCGTGGC
>JBGGMQ010000808.1:0-3325 GCA_041287975.1 Verrucomicrobium sp.
GCCGAGTCGCGAGTACTGCAGGGTCCGCCGGGAAAACACCAGCACGCCGATGCAGTCACTGGCCATGATGAATGCGCCCGAGTTCATGGAAGCTGCCAGAGTGCTCGCGGAGCAACTGGTCAAATCCCACCCCCAAGACGCTCCGAAGCGCATCGCTGAAGCTTTCCGGCTCACGACCAGCCGACCTGCCACGGAGGCGGAGATAGCGGTACTGATGCAACTTTTCGAAGCTGAGAAAGCGCACTTCACACGACTGCCTGAGGATGCTGAAAAAGTTCGGGGTGAAAATGGCGAACACCCTGCTGATACTGCACTGCCTGCGGTGGAAGTGGCCGCCACGACGATGGTGGTCCGAACGCTTCTGAGCAGTGACGAAGCCTCCGTGAAGCAATGATCTTCGAGCATGCCCCTACGACTCGCTCTTCCCTTCCTCATCATCCGCCCATGACCGCCTCCCCACTCTCCCCAATGAACCGCCGCCAGATGCTGGGGCGGACGGCATTGGGACTTGGCACGCTCGCCTTTGCCGACCTGCTGGCTGCGGACTCGGGAAGAGGAGAAGCGCTTCTGAAGCCAGGTGTTCCCGGGTTGCCACATTTTGCCCCCAAGGCAAAGCGGGTGATCACCTTGTTCATGAGCGGGGGCATGTCGCACCTGGAGACCTTCGATCACAAGCCGGAACTCGTGAAGCGGACGGGGCAGGAACTGCCTGACTCTTCCAAGAAGGGGCGGGATGTCCTGCTCGGCATGTCTGGAAACCAGGCTACGTTTCCCCTTGTCGGCTCTTGCGTACCCTTCAAGCAACATGGTCAGTCAGGCACTTGGTTGAGTGATGGTTTCCCCCACCTGGCGAAGATGGCGGATGACCTGTGCTTCATTCGATCCATGAAGTCTGATGCCGTCAATCATGACCCGGCGATGACATTCATGAGCACAGGAGCGCAACTCCCCGGTCGCCCCAGCATGGGATCATGGCTGAGCTACGGCCTGGGCAGCCTGAACAGCAACCTGCCCTCTTTCGTTGTGCTGATGACGAAGGGTGCCTACGACCAACCCCTTTCCTCCCGCCTCTGGGACAGCGGATTTCTCCCCACCCAACATCAAGGGGTGCAACTTCGGGCTGCCAAAGATCCCGTGCTGTTCCTGAGCAATCCTGCGGGAGTGACGGATGCCAACAACCAACGTGCCCTCCAGACCTTGCAGAAATTGCAGGCGCTGAGTGACGCGCCAGAAGCCGCACTGCAAGCCCGACTGGAGCAGTACGAGATGGCTTTCCGAATGCAGTCCTCCATCCCTGAGGCAACGGATGTCGCCAACGAACCGGAGTCAGTCAAAAGCCTCTATGGCCCCAATGTGAATGCTCCGGGGACGTTCGCGGCCAATTGTCTCCAAGCCCGTCGGCTGGCGCAGCGTGGGGTGCGCTACATCCAGCTCTACCAGCCCGGCTGGGACATGCACGGGAACATCGTGAGAAGCATGGTGGATCACTGCCGTCAGGTGGATCAACCGGCAGCAGGACTGCTGCAGGATCTGAAGAACCATGGTCTGCTGGAAGACACCCTGGTGGTGTTTACTTCCGAGTTTGGGCGCACCTGTTATTCCCAAGGTCGACTACGGGGCACAGGTCCAGGCGCGGAATATGGCCGTGAGCACCATCGCGACTGCTTCACCACCTGGATGGCGGGCGGCGGCGTGAGGCCAGGGACCAACTACGGCGAGACGGATGAGCTGGGATTCACTGTGACCCGGGATCCTGTGCATGTGCATGATCTGCATGCGACCCTGCTGCATCTACTGGGCATCGATCATGAGCGGTTCACCTACCGGTTTCAGGGTCGGGATTTCCGGCTGACAGATGTGGCGGGGAATGTGGTCAAGGCGGTGTTGGCTTAATGAGAGTCAGGGGTGGTAGGAAGTTGTGATTTGACCACAGAGGCATAGAGAACACAGAGGAATACAGTTATTGAGTTTGGATTGCGGTCGGCGTTTGTTGTTTGAGCGTCACGGATTGGGACTTTTCTGCCGTGATGGTGGGAATGGGCGGCTTTTCGGGGTCGGGATCGTTGCTGGGGCAGCGATTTTCCCTTTGCCAACTTCGCAGCTCCATGACAGCATCGCTGGCCTTCGCAACTTCAACGGAACGCATTTCCTCATTCAATATCGCTTATGCCCAGACCCGTAACGCTTTTCACCGGCCAGTGGGCCGACATCCCATTTGAAACCCTTCTCGGCAAGGTCAAGTCTTTTGGCTATGACGGCGTAGAACTCGGCTGCTGGGGCGACCACTTTGAAGTGGCCAAAGCTGACCAGGCCTATTGCGACGCCAAGCGTGCGCAGCTAGAGAAAGCCGGCTTGCAGTGCTTCGCCATTTCCGCCCACCTTGTGGGTCAAGCCGTGTGCGACAACATTGACGAGCGCCACAAGCAGATCCTTCCTGACTACATCTATGGTGACGGCGATCCGGAAGGTGTGCGCCAGCGCGCTGCGGAAGAATTGATCAAGACCGCCCAGGCTGCCAAACGCTTCGGCGTGAAAGTCGTGAACGGCTTCACCGGCAGCAGCATCTGGCACCTCGTGTACAGCTTCCCGCCGAACCTTCCCAGCCAGATTGAGAATGGCTTCAAAGACTTCGCGAAGCGCTTCACCCCCATCTTGGACGAGTTCCAGAAGCAAGGCGTAAAGTTCGCGCTGGAAGTCCACCCGACCGAGATTGCCTTTGACATCGCCAGCGCAGAACGCGCCCTCGAAGCAGTGAATCATCACCCTGCCTTTGGCTTCAACTATGATCCCTCCCACTTCGGCTACCAGGGTGTGGACTATGTGAAGTTCATCTACAAGTTCAGCGACCGCATCTTCAACGCCCATATGAAGGCCGTGGCGTGGGATCTGAGCAACGACACAGGTGTCTTTGGGGGGCACGTGGATTTCCACCGTCCGAACCGCTATTGGGACTTCAAGTCCGTCGGTCGTGGCGACATCAACTTCGAGAAAATCATCCGCGCTCTCAACGACATCAACTACAATGGTCCGTTGAGCGTCGAATGGGAAGACGGCGGCATGGACCGTGAGTTCGGCGCCGCCGAGTCCGCAGCCTTCTTGAAGGCGCTGGATTTCCCGACCTCCAAGATCGTCTTCGACGCGCAGTTCGCTGAGAAGTAAGATTCTGGAAGTGACTTTTTGCCGACTGGCAATCTCCCACACTCAAGATCTGGCGTGCCCTTAAATGGGCACGCCTTTTTTGCGATCGGGACGGCAACCCTGAGAAGATCGCCGTCTCTGCCAACTTGAGTAAACTGGCCTCGAACAGATTGAAGAGAGAGAGCAA
>JBGGMQ010000809.1:0-8956 GCA_041287975.1 Verrucomicrobium sp.
GAAGACCCCTTCCCTGAGCGGAAGGGGGCTTTTATTTATTTGGCAGAGACCTCAGGAAACCCGCAAGGGACGGAAGCGGAAGCGGGCTGGGGTAAAATGCAGCTTGAACTTTGCCCCTCCCTCCCCACATTCCCTCCCCCCTCACTGCGCATGGAACTCACCCGGATCGTCGAAGCACTCCTATTCGCCACGCAAGAGCCGCTGGCTGTTGTGGAAATGGGCCGTGCCATCCGGGAAACTGCCCGTGAGGCCAAGGAAGCCGCTCAAGAAGCGGGCTTGGAAGTGGATGAGGAGAAGGCGGCCAAAGAGGCCGTGACGGATGAGCAAGTGCGCGAAGCTCTGGAGCAACTTGTGGCTCACTACCAAAAAGACGAGCGCGCCTTCACCATCGTGGAACGCACCGCCGGCTGGCGCCTGTGCGCCCGGGGTGAGTACGGCGAATGGTGCCGGGCTCTCTACCCAAGCAAGAAGCCAGCACGCCTCAGTGCTCCTGCTTTGGAGACCTTGGCCATCATCGCCTACCGCCAACCGATCACAAAGTCTGCCATTGAGGCCGTGCGTGGGGTGTCCGTGGATGCCATGGTGCAGCAACTGCTGGATCGCAATTTGTTGAAGATCGATGGACGGGCTGATCTGCCTGGGCGCCCACTCCTCTACTCCACCACAGATCTTTTCCTGGATCACTTCGGCATCCGGCACCTGGATGAACTGCCCAATGCGGCCGAACTGCGTCGCGTGAAGCTTCCCACACCTGAAGAAGTCGTGGAGCGCAATGCTGAGGCACAGGATGGCGCGGCCGATGCCGAGCCGCAGAGCAAGGACGATGCTCCGGAGTTGGGGCTGTGACCCCGCGGCCGCGGCCGCAGCCGATGGTCAAATGAAGCGACTAGAAGCAGGAAACTGTCGTGACGCTGCTTTGAGTCTCACCATTCCATGAGCCTAACCTCCCAAGGAATCCGCCTCTTGTTTCACCTTGATGCATTTTCTTCTTTCCTCATCCTCAACCCTCGCTCTAAATCGTGGCGGATTTTCCGCACACAATGACACTTGAAGAGGTTCGCATAGAGATTGACCGGGTAGATCAACAGCTTTTGAAGCTGCTGAATGAACGGGCTGATCTCGTGCACCATGTGGGCGAGATCAAACGCAAGGAGGGGCTGGAGATCTACGCCCCTGACCGTGAAGAGCGCCTCCTACGCAAGCTGGTGGACTCCAACAAGGAGCGCAAGGGCAGGCTGCCGGAGAAGTCCATCCGGGCCATCTACCGGGAGATCATCTCTGCGGCGCTGGCATTGGAGCAGGATTTGCGGATTGCGTTCCTCGGGCCAGCGGGCTCGTGGACCCATCAGGCGGCCATCAGCCGCTTTGGCAACAGCGTGCTTTACCTCCCCGAGGCCAGCACCGAAGATGCCTTTGAGCGAGTGGCGACCCAGGAAGCCGATTACGGAGTGTTCCCCATTGAGCACTCGACCGAAGGGGCGGTGCATCACACGCTGGACCACTTGGTGGCATCGCCACTGCAAATCTATGCCCAGTTCCACTGGCGCACGGAAACCGTCCTGATGTCGAATGGCCCCCGGGACACGGTGGACTACATTTATGGGCATCCTCAAGTGATCGCCCAGTGCCGCAAATGGCTGGCCCTCAATTTCCCCGATGCGGAGCTCCGTGAAGCACCCTCGACCTCTCAGGCAGCCGCCTTCGCCTGCGAGCACCCCCACTCTGCCGCGCTGGGTACAGCGCTAGGCGCAGAATTGCAGGGCCTGAAGATCATTGCCACGTCCATTGACGACAGCGCCTCCCAGGCCCGCTTTATCATTCTGGGGCGTCGCCCGGCGCCTCCTACGGGAAATGACCACACCCTTCTCATGGTCACAGCCCGGGACAAGGTGGGCACCCTCTTGGAGATCCTGGAGGCCTTCGTGAAACAGGGCATCAATGTCCGCCAGATCGAGAATCGCCCGGTGCCAGCGGATGAGTCCGCCGCGCAGAGCCACGTCCGCTTCTTCCTGGAAGTGACAGGCCACTGCCATGACGAGAGCTTGAAGAAGGCCCTCGATGAAGTGGTGAGCGATGGCGATGCCATCAAGATCTTGGGGAGCTATCCTGCCTCGAACTGGGCGGAATAACCCTGACTGGGCGTTTTGCTCTTTGGCTGCCTTGTTTTTCATAGAAGAAGGCAGCTGAAGGTCGCGAATTAGTAATAGTCCGCCATGTGAGGGCGTTGAAATTTGGAAGTGATTGTTTGTCCTCGCAGCTTTTTTGGAAACCCCTGCACTGGAGCACCAGTGCGAGCCTGCCGTGCCTCAGTCGATGCGGCTGAAGAACCTCCGCCGGATTAAGAAGGACCCGCGCCGCGCCGGTCCCACCAAGGCCTCGGAATTCCGGCAAAGGGTGCTGGAACCGACGATCCCAAATTTCATCCGAATGGGTTTCCATGGGCCTCCACTCACTCTTTCAATCTGATTTCCCCTCCCTCCGCCATGGTTAGCGTTCTCCTCCGATTCACCACCTCACTCTGCGCTACAGCACTCGTTGCCCTCACAGTCACAGTCCCAGCACAGGCTGACGACTACTTCTGGACAGGCGCTGGGACCAACAACACGGATGGGGTCAAAGAATGGAACAATCCCGCCAACTGGGCTATTGGCAGCGCCGCAGGTTCAGCCGCCATCACGGCTCCGACCGCTACTGACAACCTCTTTCTGATTGGCTCGACCGCGTTCCTTGGCCTGAGAAGCCCCACCATTGCCACGCAGACGATCAACAACCTGACCATCGTGTCGGGCACCAACAACATTGGCTCCCGCTACACCACGGCGGCAGTGGACCTCATTGTGAGCGGCAACTTTGAAATCCAAAGCGGCTCCTTTTACACTGGCCCCTACTCGCCGAACCATGTGCAATTCAAGGGAGCTTTCACCGCAGGAAATGGCACCATCCTGGGCAACGTCGGCAGCACCTCGGATGGTGGGTATTGGGATCTTTCGGCCGCCACCGCCATCAATCTGAATGGCACCACGCTGCGTCACATGACGAACAACTGGATGTACAACCCCCAGGCGTGGAACTTTGGTACGGCGACCATCACTCTGACAAACACCAACACTTTCAACGTGGAACAGGACGTGGTCAATGCGCCAAACACAGGCTCGTCCGCAACAGCTTCCAGAGGTTCACTGCAGATCACCATCAACAACAAGATCACCGGCACCGGGGGGCTGACCAAGACGGGTGACGGCTCCCTTTTCTTGAACAGCAGCCAGAACGACTACGCGGGGACAACCACCATCACCAATGGCGTCCTGGTCGTCACTGGAGGCAACGCCATCGGAGACACTTCAGCGGTGAGTCTTGGAAACAACCAAGGCGGCGTCAACGGTGGGTCCGTGAAGGCCACGCTGGTGCTCAATGCCAGTGAAACAGTGGGCTCCATCGCGGGCGGAGGAACGACAGGTGGCAACATCATCCTAAACGGCAACACCCTGACCGTTGGAGGCAACAACAGCAGCACCACCTACGCGGGCATCATTGGCGGCTCCGCCACCGGCACGGCGCAGGCCACCCGCACCGGGCAGGGCGGGACGTGGGCTTACTCCCCCTACACGGCTGACGGTTACATCTACTCCCCCACCCCCGCAGTGGGTGCAGGGAATCTAGTGAAGACAGGCACGGGCACGATGACTCTCACCGGAGCCAGCCTCTACACAGGCAGCACCACTCTGCAGCAAGGAATCCTGGTGGTGACAGGGGAGGTCAAAAAGAACGCCGCGGGTCCGTTGGGGCAGTCGGACTCCGCCATCATCTGGGGCAATGCCAGCACCTTGGATTCCGCCAACCAGGACACAGGCAGCGTCACACTCATCGCGGAAAACCGGAGCGGCTCGACCGTGAACTGGACCTTTGACCGCGATCTCGACGGGTCAGCTGTGCGAGGCAACCTGGTGGGACGCCCCAGGTTTTTGTTCAACTCAACCAATGTCAATGACACCTCCACGCTGACACTCAGCGGAAACATCAGCTTCACCAGCGGCCCCAGCGGCACCGGCGGAATCGCACCCAGGTACGAGTTCGCAGCGCAACAGGTGGGTCAAACTCTGAACATCACCGGAAAAATCACCGGGGGTGGCACCACGGTTCTGTGGAATGGCTCGAACCAGGGAAAAGGCACGATACGGGTGAGCAATGAGGCCAGCGACTATGCAGCAGGAAACAGCCTCGTGCGTGGCACATTGATCATCGCTGGCAATGTCGGCGTCGCGGGAACTGCCAGCCCGATTGGCAAAGGCGTTATCCAAATCGGAGATGGAGCCCCCCCACCCATCAACGCTGCCGGTGGCAGCGAAGTCGCTGGCGGCATTTTCATGGAGACCGCAGGCACAACCTTTGCGCGGGACATCACGCTGGGTGGAGTAGCCACCTACAACACTGCGGCATTTTGGAACGGCATTCCGAATGGTTATCGCATCGGTGGCACCAACACTACAGGGAGCGTGACCTACTCAGGCAATCTTGTCTTCAGTGGCTACAGCAACACCAATGCCCCCAATGATGCCGTTGCCAATCTGGCACTCTTCGCAGCTGAAAATGGCATTGTAAATTTTACCGGCCAGATTCCCGACATTGCGACCAAAGCGCAAACCACACGGGTGGTCATCAACCAGTTCCGGAACAATCCCGGTCTGACAGTCGATCCAGGAGCCAACCTGTATGTCGGCACCGCCACCACAGGCACGGTTGTCCTCTCAGGGGCCCAAACCTATGAAGGAGGCACCACCGTGCGCGGTGGCGCATTGCTCGCCAACAACACCTACTCTGGCAGCGGTTCCGCCACAGGCACTGGTGAAGTCGTCGTGGACAGCGGAGCCACCTTTGGAGGCACTGGGCGCATCACCGGACGCGTCACCGTGAACTCCGGAGCATTCCTCGCCCCAGGTGGAAACACCACGACCGTTGCAAACAATCTGGCAGGTCTTAACACGGATGTGGGGACGCTTCGTATGGACAACGGCCTGACCTTGAACACTGGCTCGGTGGCGAAGATGCAGCTGAAGACCAACGGCACCCACGGACTGTCCCCCACGTACAATCCTGTCTCTGGGATGCTCACGTCCGTGAACGGGGTGTCTACAGACGGAGGCAATGACCGAATCATCCTCGGGGGTGACTTCACCGCTGCTCTGGACTCTGCTTTTGAAGTCACTTTTGGCGAGGGTTATACCCCGAACTTCAGAGACATGTTTGACCTGGCTGACTGGGGCACCTTCAATGGCTCTTCCGGTATTGACCTAGCCTTCTACGATGACATCGGCGCGGATGGATTGCGTACCGGTGGAACCGCTGACAATGCCAGCTTCTGGCTGAAGCTGCCCGATCTCACTGCGTACAACAGTGCGTGGCTCTGGGACGTGAGCCAGTTTGGATCCACTGGCGCTGTCTCCATTGTGCCTGAGCCTGGCCGGGCCATGCTGACACTGGCAGGCCTGATGGTATTGGGGATGCGTCGGCGACGAAACGCCGCTGTCAGTATTTGACTGTAAGGTCAACTCACGGCGGCAGCCTCTGCCATGCAAGCCAGAGTTTTGCCCGCCTGGGCGACGCTGCCATTCCAGGAGGTGACAGTCGGGTACACCTGGACAGTGCTGGAGAGATAAACCCGACCCGGCACCAGCACCTCTGGTGGGCGCCGGCTTTGGTACCCTGTGGTGTAGATGGGCTCCACAAAGGGAGCCTTGAAGACCTGACTGCGCTCAAGGTCCTCCTCCTTCAAATCAGGAAACAACCGACGCAGAGACTGCCACCACGAGTTGGCGATGCCCACCTCATCTGCAGCGAAGCGGGCGTCGTCGCGGTGCATGTATTTGGTCAGGTAGACCACATGACGAGGACCACGGTCCGCTTCGTCCGTCAGGGTCGATGTCTCGATCACGCCGTCAAAGGGACAGCCATCCTCCGGTGTGGCCACCCAGTAGTGGGGCGTGAGAGGACGCTTGAGAAAGAGCAGGCAGTTGATCACTCCCTGATAGTCGATACCATGATCCAAGGGAGGCATGGCTGCCGACAATGCTGGACCAACTACGGATTCAAAGCCGGGCCAGGGCGACGTGAAGACAATCTTGTCGTAAGCAGTGGCGTTGCGTTGATCTGTGGAGACCACGGGACGATTTGCAGCATCAAGGTCAACACGACTGACGCGTTCCTTCAGCCTCACGGTCACTCCGAGATGGTCCAGGCGCTGGCGCACCACTTCCGCAATGCGACGGTAGCCACCTTTCAGGTAGCCCTTCATCTCCCCTTTCTGGCCCCCCTTTTCACGATTGAACCGGCTCCAGAACCAAAGGGCCGGAACATCGGCGAAGCGATCCCCGAATTTCGCCTGGAGCATGGGCTTCCAGAAAGTGGCGAAGGCGTGACGTCCGGAGAGACGGGTCAGCCAGTCCGCTGCGGTGATTTCATCCAACCCACGCTCTGAGGAGAGACGCCCGTAGAGCCCCGTGAAGCCGACGCGAATCCTGCCCCACCAGCTGAGCGGCCCAAAACGAAGAAGGTCGAGGGGCGTATTGAGCGGAAAAATGCGCTGCCCCTGAGCATAGGCAAACGTGGTTGGCTTCCAGTAGATCTCGTGACGAAGGCCGATATCCGTAAGAAGCTGGAGCAGCGGGCCATCACTCGGCAGCAGACAGTGGTAGAACTTTTCAAAACTGCGCCCGTCGTGCTCAAAGGTGCCACCTAGTCCACCCAACTCGCCCGAGGACTCGATAAGAGTGACCACATTACCAGACTCAGCCAGACGCAGCGCACACGTGAGCCCGGAAATGCCCCCGCCAATGACAGCAATGGAGGTGCGAGCCTCTCTCACGGCCATGGCGGCCATCATCAGTGGCTCCTGAGGCAAGGGGGCAGCCGCGACACCAAACGAGTAGTAATTCACCAGCAGAAGATGGAGGGTTTGCTTGCCAGCATTCGAGGAATCCAGGAAATCACAAGTCCGGCACCATGAGCAGCAAGGCCCGGTGCAAGGAGCCATTCCGCATCAGGGACGGCTGAAACCAGAACCGGCGCACTACCGTGGCGTACTGCTTGAGCGTGCGGAAGATGCGCAGCTTGCTCACACCCAGCTTTTCATCGTAGCGCAGGGTGTAGGGTATCTCACAGGCACGGGCCCCCACACTGCGCAGCTTGGCCAGGATCTCCAGCATGCAGGCAAAACCGCTGACCTCCACGATGCAGTCGCCGTACCGTCTCACCAGAGCATTGATGGCCGATGCCTGGTAGGCGCGGAAGCCAGTGGAATAGTCCCGCACTCCTGCATAGGGCAGCACTGTTTTCATGGCCACGAAGCAGCCCCAGCTAAGCATCTGCCGATAGAAAGGAACGCCGTGGATCTGACTGCCCGCACGAAAACGGGAGGCGATCACCACATCAACCGACTTGCGCTCCAAGACCTCCACCATCTCGCCGATGTAGCGAGGGTCATGAGAGTTGTCAGCATCCATGGTGATGACAATGCCGCCCAACTTTCCGGCCGCAGAAAGGCCAGTCTGCATGGCACGCCCCAGCCCTTGGTTCCGGGCATGCTTGATGAGCAACACTGGCATGCGATTGGCCGCCTCTTCTGCGATCTCGGCGGTGCGATCCGCAGAACCATCATCCACCACGATGATGTGATAGGGCCGCCCCAAGCTCTCCAGGGAGTTCTTAAGCCGCTCGAGCAATCTTGGCAGATCCTTTTCCTCATTGAATGCCGGCAGAACAACAGAGATGGGAGCCCGAGAGAGTGTCGAAGTCAGAGTCATGGGTGGCGAACCAGGTGTGAGTCGTTGGAGGAAGGTCAACTTAGCGGACCAGCACACCGGAAAGAGGCGCATAGGCAGGCTGGAGTGCAGGAATCGTGGGCACATGAGCAGCGGCATGGGCTGCAAGGGTCCCGGTGGGCCAGTAGCGGGTGAGGGATCGAAGGGTGAATTCCACAAGCTCCATCTTCCGGGCAGCAGGCATCTGCATGGCCGGGAAGAAATCCATCGCTGGCACGTCCCCGGCATCGAGGAAATCCGTGGGATGCAGGAGCAGCGAAGGCGCGGTGCCCGTCGCCCGGCAGAGCGTGATGGCGGTCTGCCAGTAGATGCGTGCCAAGGCCTCAGAACGCTGGGCGAGGAAAAGGAGATAACTCAAGTGCACTGGCAGCCGTGTCAGTGGCATGGTCGTGACGGGGACTTCCATGAAGTCACCCTCCAACGCGTGAGGCCGCAGCGGAGCAAATCCATTGGTGAGGCTCCCGTAGAGAGTGGACCGCTTCTTCTTCTCCTCTGAAGACAGATTTGAGAAAAGATAAAAGTAAGCTCTGGCGACGGGCCCCAGAAAAGTGGGCAACAGGGAGGCATCATACCGGTATCCCCGGTGGTAAAGCACCTCTTTCATAAGTGGAGAGGTGCAAAAACCTGGGCCACGGAAACCGAATGGGATCTGCCCGGTGGCCTCCTGGATGGCCTCTTCACTACGAGAGAAATCCCGGTGCAACTCATGGCGCGTAAATTGCGGCAGCGCCACGTCGTGATCGAACGAGTGGTTTGCCACTTCATGCCCGGCATCCGCGATGGAGCGCAGTGCGCCGGCATTCTCCGGACGCGAGGCGTCACGCCCAACGATGAAGAAAGTTGCCTTGATGCCACAGGCTTCCAGGCGCGCCAGTATGCGAGGTGTGACGAGGCTGAGGTAGGAGGGATAGGACTGCCAGCCGTCCACTCCCTGAGTCTTCAAATAGCTCCAGAGGTTGTCGAGATCGATGGATACGCTGGCGGGAGAAACCTTCATGGAGAGCGCAGGAGAGATGAAGTGACGGGACTCAAGCCGCAAGACGCTGAGGCATTGCCTCAAGCGCCAGGCCGCGATTCAGGATGTTCACGATGTGGCGGGCGCTGAAGCCATCTCCGAAGACGCTGTGGCAGCGGCTGGCCCG
>JBGGMQ010000810.1:0-2630 GCA_041287975.1 Verrucomicrobium sp.
TACAAGCCTTCCCCCGCCCCCCGTCCTGCCAACCACGGCACCGGCCAGCCCCAGCGCACTCCGCGTGAGGAAGGCCCCATTGCCCGCAGTGACCGCCAGGAACGCGAAAGCGGTCGTGGTGAACGCTCTGAGCGTCCCGAGCGCCCCGAGCGCACGGAACGTCCTGAGCGCGCTGAGCGTGAAGGCCGTCGCGAGCGCCCGCCGCGTCAGGCTCCCGTGTCCACCGAAGTGACCAATGAGCGTCTCTATGTGGGCAACCTCAGCTACGATGCCTCCGAGAGCGATCTCCTCGATCTCTTCAGCGGCTCCGGTCGTGTGAAGAATGCCGAGGTGGTGGTCAACAACCGCACCCAGCGTTCCAAGGGTTTTGCCTTCGTGACCATGATGAGCGTGGATGAGGCGAAGAAGGCCGTGGCGGAGTTGAATGCCAAGGACTTCATGGGCCGTCCCCTCGTGGTCGGTGGCGCCAAGCCGCTGGCCCCGCGTGACGAGCGCCCCAACCGCGACGAAGAAGGCGAAGAACGTGAAGAAAGCCACGAGGAGGAAGCACACTCCTCTGGCGACGAATCCAAGCCTGAACTGGCTGCCTGATTTCTGGCTCCTCTGGAGCCGAGCTTGATTGAAACCGCCTGCCCGCCTCGTGCGGCAGGCGGTTTTGTTTTTTGGGGATGCGACGCAAACCAGCGGAGTAGCAAAGAACAGGGAGATGGCGTGTCTCGAGGTGGTGGATCGGGAGTGGCTTCTGGTTAACCGCAGAGGGGCAAAGGGGCAAAGGACGCAGAGGGAATTGGAGGTAGGCGTTTGATGGTCAGGCTGTGTGGTGGGGCGGGTTTGGATTTCGGAGAGGAGGGGGCAGAGTTGCGGAGGTAGCGCGCTTAAGCTGCGGTCCCATAGGAGCCTTGGAAGCGAGGGCGATTTTTCCTTGCCAGTTCAAATGGGTGTCGGACCATCGTGTGAGAATCCGAGGCAGCCGTGAAAGCGACTCCGCAACCTTTCTATGTGGTGGGCCCCACCGGCTCCGGGAAATCCGCGCTCGCCATCGCTCTTGCGAACAGATGGGGAGGCGAGATCGTGAATGCGGATGCCTTCCAACTCTACAGCGGGCTGGACATCTGCACTGCGAAGCCGAACGCCGCGGAGTGTGCCCTGGCACCCCATCATCTCTACGGCGTGCTGGCGCCCACGGAATTGTGCGATGCCGCCTTCTTCGCGGAACTGGCGAAGCCGGTGATTGCGGACATCGCCTTACGAGGAGCCGTGCCGATCGTGGTGGGGGGCAGCGGGCTTTATATCAAGGCACTGACCCATGGACTCAGTCCGCTGCCGTCGGATGAGGGATTGCGCCGGAGGCTGGCGCACCTCACTGCCGGGGAGCGCGTCTCGTGGCTCCTGGCGCGGGACTCGTATGCGTCCACCACCGTGAATCTGAAGAATGATCGGTATGTGACCCGTGCCCTGGAAATCTGTCTTTTGACCGGGAAGAGGCAGAGTGATCTGCGCAAGGGGTGGCAGGACCGCGTGATCGAGTCCAACGGCATCCAGCTCGCCTGGAACAAGGACGCGCTGCATCACCGCATCAACCAGCGTGTGCATGCCATGGTGGCCGCGGGATTGGTGGATGAAATCAGGAAGGCTGCTGAACTGTCCACCACCGCGGAAAAGGCCATCGGCGTACGCGAAATGCGGGATCACCTGAAGGGCAGATTGTCCCTGGAGGACGCCATCGCCGCCATCCAGCTTGCTTCGCGCCAGTACGCCCAGCGGCAGGTGAAGTGGTTCCGCCGGGAGAAGGGGTTTGTGCCCCTGGAAATCGTGGAAGGTGTCCCTGTGGATGAACTGGTGAGGAAGGCGGATGAAGTGAGGATGGCGCAACGAAATGGAAGGTAGCTGCGCTGAATTCGGCCGAAGTGAAACTACGTTGCTAGAAGCTTCCGTCCCGCCCTCGTTCCCTGACGGTTGGCCTCTTGACTCCTGGCCTCACCCAGTTCATTAGAACATCTGTCACTTTCCCCATCCTTCCTCCTTCATGTCCGACCCTCTCTCCGTCCGCGTTGACCTTGGTAATCGCAGCTATGATGTCCTGATTGGACACGGGCTGATCGCGCACACTGGCAGCTATGCCACGGAACTGTTTGGCAGGAAGAAGTGTGTCATTGTCACGGACTCGAATGTGGGGCCGCTGTACGCGGAGGCGGTGCGCCAGAGTCTCTGGGAGTCAGGCATTGCCACCACGGTGGTGACCGTGCATGCCGGGGAGAACTCGAAGTGCATGTCCGTGGTGGAAGATGTGTGCCGGCAGATGTTGCGCGCCGGACTCGATCGCAAGGCGTTCCTGGTCGCGCTGGGTGGCGGGGTCATTGGGGATCTGGCAGGCTTCGCGGCTTCCATTTTCCTTCGCGGCATCCCTTTCATACAGATCCCCACGACGGTACTTTCCCAGGTGGATTCCAGTGTGGGCGGGAAGACTGGGGTGAACACTCCGGAAGGAAAGAATCTGCTGGGCACTTTCAGCCAGCCAGGATTGGTGCTGGCGGACGTGAGCACGCTCAGCAGCCTGCCACCGCGGGAATACTCGGAGGGCTTTGCGGAAATCATCAAGCACGCGGCCATTCGTGAACCGCTGATGTTTG
>JBGGMQ010000811.1:0-2593 GCA_041287975.1 Verrucomicrobium sp.
CGGCCCTCCATTACCGGATCCACCTTTGGGACGACAGCCGCCCCGCCCGCGCCTTGGGGGCGGCCACGCTCTGCGGGCAGAGCGCTCCCGCGATCGCCCACATGTGGCACATGCCCGGCCACACCTTCAGCAAGGTGGACCGGCTGCCAGATGCGGCGTGGCAGCAAGAGGCAGCCACCCGGGTGGACCATGCCTACATGATCCGCACGCAACTGCTGCCCGACCAGATCCACAACTACGCTCACAACACGGAGTGGCTCATCCGAACCTACAACCAACTGGGCCGGGCCCACGAGGCGGCGAAGCTGGCGAAAAACATGGTGGAGATCCCCCGCCATCCCGAGTACAACGACCGCGACAACAAGAACAAAAGCGCGGGATATGGACGAACCCGTTTGCTGGAGACTCTGCTGACGTGGGAACTTTGGGATGACCTGCTGGCCCTGGATGGCTCTCCATACCTCGATCTGAGCCAGAACCCCAGCTTTGAAGCAAACCGTATGCGTGCCCTGGGCGTGGCCGCTTACTTCAAAGGCGACAAGAACAGGGTGGCCAAGTATCTGGCGGGCCTCGATGCGCTTCCGAAGGGCAAACCGGATAGCAGCAACAACAAGAAGAAAGGCAAGGAAGCGGCAGCCGTGAAGGCTGACGAAGTGAAGACGGTGGCCAAGACCGGTGCACCTGATCTTGTGGGCCCACCCGCACCCGCCAAAATCGAAGAGCTGAAAAAGGACGTCAAAGAAGGAGGACAACCCAAGCCCGAATTCACAGTGACCAATGCCAAAGCTGAGCTCAAAGCTTTGATCGCTCTTCTTGACAAAAAAAACACCGCCGAGGTGCAAAAGCTCCTGGAGGAAGTGAAGGACAATCCCAAGGAGCGGCTGATTCGCTATCACCTCGATTTGGGGGACAAGGACAAGGCCGCGAAGCTCGCCGAACAACTGCCCATGGACGCAGCGGGGCTGACACTTCGGGTGGACGCTTTGATTCAGGCCGGCGAGCCTGACGAGGCCAAGAAACACTTTGAGAAGCTGCGCAAAGTGGCGGCATCACTCGATGCTGATGTGCCCATGAGTGTGCGCATCGATGCCATTGCCACCCAGTTCGGTGCCCCCGTGCCTTGGCGTCGCCCTGAGGAGGTCCGCACGGACTCTGGGGTTCGCCCCGCGCTGGAAACTCTGGGCCCCGTCCACTGGCACCCATTCCCTTCCCCCTCTTTTGTCTTGCCCGACATCTCCAACCACCCCGTGTCGAGCGAGGACTTCAAGGGGAAGCCGACGATTGTACTCTTTTACCTGGGACACACCTGCACCCACTGCATGGAGCAGCTGAAGGCCTTTTCTGATGCGGCCAAGGGGTTCGCCAGTGCGGGCATTGACCTAGTGGCGATCGGCAGTGAAGAACCCGTGGACCTGAGCGCTACCGCCGAGACTTGCAAGACCACCGAAGCACCTCCCATCCGGCTGCTGGCAGACCCGGAGCAGCGCATCTTCCGCCAGTGGCGGTGCTACGACGACTTCGAGGGTATGCCTCTGCACGGAGCCTTCCTGCTCGACGCCAAAGGGCAAGTGCGCTGGCTGGACGTGAGCCCGGATCCCTTCACCAACACGAAGTTCCTTCTGGAAGAGGCGCAACGGTTGCTGAAGTTTGAGGGGAAATGAGGCGGATGTTAGGGGTTATGAGTTGGGCGTTAGGCGCAAAGCCAAATAGCATCTCACTCATAACACTTAACTTTTAGCTCATCTCCCCTTCTTACTCCCTAAACCGCTGCACGATGGGAATGCGGCGTCCCATGCCGAACGCCTTGGAGGTGACTTTGAGGCCAGGTGCCGCCTGATGGCGCTTCCACTCGTTGAGATCCACACGACGCAGGATCCAACGAACCAACTCCTCGTCGTAGCCAAGCGCTGCAATTTCCACAATGGAACGGCCACGCTCCAGGAACTGCTCCAAGATACCGTCCAGCACGTCGTACTCTGGAAGGGTATCCTGGTCTTTCTGATCCGGGCGGAGTTCTGCGCTGGGGGGCTTGTCGATAGTGGCCCAGGGAATAATTTCACGCTCGCGATTGATCCAGCGTGACACCTCGTAGACGCGAGTTTTGGGAAGGTCGCTGATCACAGAGAGGCCACCGCACATGTCACCGTAGATAGTGCAATAGCCCACTGCCATCTCGCTCTTGTTGCCCGTGGTGAGGAGCAGATGGCCAAATTTGTTGGAAAGGGACATGAGCAGAAGACCGCGGATACGGGACTGCATGTTCTCTTCAGTAATGTCCTCTGGCTTGCCCGCGAAGATGGCCTGAGTCTGAGCTTTGACCGTTTCAAATATGGGCTGGATGGGAATGGTGTCATACTTGATGCCAATCTTCTCAGCCAAGTCCCGGGCGTCATCCTTGCTGCCTTCCGAGGAGTAAATACTGGGAAGAGACACC
This sequence comes from Verrucomicrobium sp., assembly GCA_041287975.1. Taxonomy (GTDB): domain Bacteria; phylum Verrucomicrobiota; class Verrucomicrobiia; order Verrucomicrobiales; family Verrucomicrobiaceae; genus Verrucomicrobium. The sequence goes on from JBGGMQ010000811.1 coordinate 2,435, forward strand.
CCCAGAACATTTTCAGGCCCCAACGCATCTGCGGCGATGACGGCCACGAGAGCGGAGTCAATACCGCCGCTGAGCCCCAGCACACAGGACTTAAACCCACACTTGTGGACATAGTCCCGCAGACCAAGCACCAGTGCCCGGTAAAGCTCCTCCGGAGGA
>JBGGMQ010000812.1:0-14048 GCA_041287975.1 Verrucomicrobium sp.
AGCTGGCCACCTTGGGCGGGGCCTTCAAAGCGATCGCACAGCTCATCTATGGCAAAATTCCCACCGCGACCAATGAGGAGTCCGCGAAGTGTTTCGAGAAAGCGATCGCCTTGAACCCCGACCGCCTCATGCACTGCATCGAACTGGGCAGGACCTACGCCCAGATGCGCCGGAACGATGAGGCGAAGAAGATGATCAACAAGGGCCTGGCGATGCCCAACCGGGAAAAAGAAGATCCCGAGTCCAAAGAGCGGGGCAGACAAGCTCTCAAGAAACTCGAATCCTGATCCCGAGTCTGAGATGACACTTGGTCTGGGTTTCCTCTCGTCATGCCCGGGCAGGAGTCCTGCCCGGACATTCGAGGTAGGAGTGCGAGCACCGCAAAATTCAGGCCATCGTTAAGAGTGGCTGAATGCGATTGTCTCGCGGCGGCGCAGGCTTCGGCTCAAGTCTTGCGAACTTCAACGCGCCCACGCCGCTGTCGGCTTACTTTTTCTTTGCTGCTTTTTTAGCTGCCTTCTTGGCGGGCTTGGGAGCAGGTGCTGCCGCTACTTTCTTGGCGGCTTTTTTAGCTGCCTTTTTGGCGGGCTTGGGAGCTGCCACTTTTTTGGCGGCTTTCTTTGCAGGTGCTGCCGCTACTTTCTTGGCGGCTTTTTTGGATGCTTTCTTGGCCATGGTTTGTGTTCCTTTCGTTCCGATTATCGTTATTGGTTACTGACGCTGGAGTTTTAACACGAAAGTGCTTGAACAACAAACATGAAAATCACTTCAGGCAGTCCACCGGCTTCGGGCACGCATCGCACTTGAGTGTCATGCAGGGTCCTCCCCTTCACCGGAGCATGAAGCCCACCGACGTCGATTGATTTACAACCGCGTGGCACAACTTTTTATATGGAGGCAAAGGTGGTGGCAGGGCACCCCCTGCTGAAAGCCTTGTATTGCAAGGCTTTGTTGAGCGACTGCCTCACGTAACGCGTCTCAGGCAGAACTCTCCTCGAACCCATGGCTTCGACGCCAATCAACGTTGCCACGCATCCAACGAATGCCTGCACTCCCGCTTGGGAAGACATCCCACTGATCCTGCGGAAGCTCCTCCACCCTTGAAAAAAAAATTTGCGTTAAGTGCGATTTTACACCGTTCGCAGCAAGATTGCGACGCCCGCGAAGCCTTCGTGATGGATTGCCGCGGCTTCGCGTGAGGTCAATGGCAACGGCTTCAAGACATGAGAGGCGCATCCGATCTCGTCGGTTTCAGCTTTTGCAATTCCCGCAAAACGGCTCATCATGCGCGTTCCATGTCTGCCGATGCCGCATCCACTCCCATGATGAAACAGTACCTCGCCATGCGGCGGGAACTGCCACCGGATGTGCTGCTCTTTTTTCGCCTGGGCGATTTCTACGAAATGTTCTTCGAAGATGCGAAGACGGCCGCTGGCATCTTGAATGTCTCGCTAACCAAGCGCAATGGCATCCCCATGTGCGGTGTGCCGCATCATGCAGCGCAAGGTTACATCGCCAGACTCATACGCGCCGGCAAGCGTGTCGCCATCGGTGAACAAACTGCGGATCCCGTGCCGGGCAAACTTGTACCGCGTGAAGTATCAGAGATCATCAGCGCTGGCACCATCACGGATGGCCGCTTCCTGGATGCGGGTAGAGGGCACTACCTGGCTGCGATCTGGCGCGAAGGGAAAAAGGTGGGCCTTGCTTACGTGGATCACACCACAGGTGAGTTTGAAGTGGCAGAGTTCGATGGAGTGAATGCTCTCGCCGACGAGCTCATGCGGCTGATGCCTTCGGAATTACTGTATGCGGAGGAGCAGGCGGAATTGCTCGCTGCAATCGGCGGCTCCAAGGGTTCGCAAGTATGCGAAGGCTACCTCTTCCTGCATGATCAGGCGGTGCATGCACTGGTGCAACACTTCAAGGTGCAGTCTCTGGATGGCTACGGCTGCAGCCACATGACCGCTGGCATTTGTGCTGCTGGCGCGATCATGCAGTACTTGCAGTTCCAACTGCGCAAGGACGTCTCTCACATCAAGCGACTGCGCGTGGCAGTCCCATACGAGGGTGTCTGGATTGATGCTGCGAGTCAGACGCATCTCGAGCTGGTGAACAGTAAAGGCGGAGCGGAGCATACGCTGCTGCACGCGCTCAACCGCACGTGCACGCCGATGGGGGCACGCAAGCTGCGCAAGTGGGTGCTGCATCCACTGCGTAATCTTGCTCAGTTGACCGCGCGGCAGGATTTGCTCGCTGCCATGTTGCAGGAGCCCATGCTCCTCTCTCAAGTGCGGGACCTGCTCAAAGACATCCGTGATCTTGAGCGCACCGGCGGCCGGCTCAGTCAGGGCAGTGGCAATGGGCGTGATCTCCTCGCCCTTGCGCAGGCACTGCTGGCCGTGCCTGCTTTGAAGGTGCTCATGGAAGAGCTGCCCGGGACTTCACTGGCGCAAGAACTCATGCAGCAAATGCGTGATCTCACTGCGGTCGCAGCAGAGATTGAAAAAGTCATCGTCGAAGAACCTCCCGCAACGATCAAGGAAGGCGGCATCTTTCGCGAAGGCTTCGCGCCTTTGCTGGATGAGTTGCGCAGCGCATCCACTCAAGGGCGTGACTGGATGGCCCGTCTGCAGAACGACGAGATCGAACGCACGGGCATCAAGTCGCTGAAGATCAAATACAATGCGGTCTTCGGCTATTTCATCGAGATCACGAAATCCAATCTGAGTGCTGTGCCTCCCGGCTACGTGCGCAAGCAGACGACCGCCAATGGTGAACGGTTCATCACGGATGAACTCAAGCGCATGGAGGACAAGATCCTCGGCGCAGATGAAAAGGCCAAGGCGCTGGAGTATGAAGAGTTCATCAAGTTGCGCACTCAGGCCATGACGCATCTGGAGGCGATCCAGGAGACCGCAGAAGCCATCGCCACGCTCGATGTGCTGGCTTCACTCGCCGAAACGGCACGCCTCTTCAACTACACGCGACCCGCGCTCAATGAGACGCGCAACCTCTTCTTCCGCGATGGACGCCATCCCGTGCTGGATCAAAATCTCGCGGGGGAGAAGTTCGTGCCCAACGACACCACCCTGGAGCCAGACGAGAACCGCGTGCTCATCATCACTGGCCCCAACATGGCGGGCAAGAGCACCTACATCCGCCAGGTGGCTCTGCTCACCCTGATGGCACAGATCGGCAGCTATCTTCCCGTGGGCAGTGCGGAGGTGGGCCTCGTCGACCGCATCTTCACCCGCATTGGAGCCAGCGACGATCTCTCACGAGGCCAGAGCACCTTCATGGTGGAGATGAATGAGACGGCTTTGATCCTGAACAATGCGACAAGCCACAGTCTTGTCATTCTTGATGAAATTGGACGTGGCACCAGCACCTTCGACGGATTGAGCATCGCCTGGAGCGTGGCCGAGCATCTTCACAACGAGATTCAGTCGCGCACTCTGTTCGCCACCCACTACCATGAACTCACCGCACTCGTTCATATTTGTGAAGGAGTGAAGAACTACAATGTGGCCGTGAAGGAGTGGAATCAGCAGATCATCTTCCTGCGCAAGATCATTGCGGGCAGCGCGGAGAAGAGCTACGGCATTCAAGTTGCCCGTCTGGCCGGCCTTCCTGAGAAGGTGTTGCATCGCGCCCGCCATATTCTGGAACGTCTTGAAGCAGGGCACCCACCCAATGAAGAAGCTGCCGCCCAAAGTGAACCAACTTTAATCCGCGAGAAACCTGCACGGCGTCGCACGCCGTTGGAGACCCCTGACCAAGGGCCACAGCTCAATTTGTTTGGCTGATTTTCAACTATCAGGAGAACGATTAGGAGCGGTCCCCTTGTCAAAGGACACAATGTCCGGCTTGCACTCCGTGTCGGCAGCGATAAAGCCTGAGTCATCCAAAAGACATCATGATCCGCCTCCTCACAGAGCACGCCCAGTTGATAGACTGGACCGACGAAAAGCCCCATCCTCTGCCGGACAACCTTGTCTTTCTGGATCTGCTGAATCCCAACCGGTCTGAAGAGATCGAGGCGGAGCAATGGCTCGAGTATCAACTCCCCACGCGGGAGGAGATGCAGGAGATCGAAGAGTCCAGCCGGTTGTACTCGGAAAAGGGCGCGCTCTATATGACGGCCTGGGTGCCGGTGGGACTGGAGACTCCCGAGCCTGACACCTCTGCGATCACTTTCGTGGTCAGTCCCGATACACTGACCACAGTGCGCTATTCGGATCCCCTCGCCTTTCGCGTGCTGGCGGATCAAGTGCGACGCCAGTGCACCACCCCGGTAAGCAGTGATGCCGTTTTCCTCCTGCTGGTGGAGATGATCGTGGCCCGCATTGCCGACACCTTGCAGAACATTGAGACGGACCTTCGTGGCGTCTCACGCGACATCTTTGTGCTGAACCCGAACCGTGCTGACGGCGGCAGTGCGAGTTGTGATCTTAACGAAGTGATCAAGCTGCTGGGGCGTCGCAATGCTCTGGTCGCCAATCTACGTGAGTGCCTGGTGAGCATCGCGCGGATGCTCCAGTACTTCCTCAACAACGCTGCGCCCTGGATGAAGGGTGAGCTGGCCGCACAGTTCCGCAGCGTGGCCCGCGACGTGAAGAGCCTGGACGACTACACCAACCAGCAGACGCAGGAGATGGCGTTCCTGCTGGATTCCACACTCGGCCTGATCAGCATCCAGCAGAACCAGATTATCAAGATCTTCACGGTGGCCAGTGTGCTCTTCATGCCGCCCACGTTGATCGCCAGCATCTATGGCATGAACGTGAAGTTGCCGGTTTCAGAGAGCCCATGGGCCTTCCTCCTGGTGATGGTCTCTGTCGTCATGTCCGCCATCCTGCCAGTTTGGTACTTCAAGAAGAAGAAGCTGCTGTAGTGAGAGCGGGGCAGAACCATGAAGGATCTCATTCCTGGGCAGACTTGATGTAGAAACTGTAAACGTGCCGGCCACTATCGAGAGGCTCTGTCTGCGCCACGCCCAGTGGCTCGAATACATGAAGTTCCAGCCCGATCCTTAACTCGGAGCAGTGGTCAAAGATGGCGCGGATGTCCGGTTGATCATTCCAGCCAACGACCAAGGCCCCATCTGGCTTCAGCACTGCCTTGCAAGCGGCAATGGCGGTCTCGGCATCTGCCAGTTCGTGAATTCCATAGCCGAAGATCCCGTTGAAGATCACGGCATCAAAAAACCCAGCCTTGTAAAACTTGGGCAGCTCCAATGCGGAACCCACCGTGTGCTGGCGGCTGCCATATTTCCTCTTGCCCGGGTCGAAGTCGATCGTGTGGTAGTCGTTCCTTCGAAAGAAACTCCTGTAGTGGGCAGTGTAGAAATCACACCCGACAAACAGGATCCGATGGCGGTCCTTGGCGATGGACGGAAGGATCACCGTCTCCAGCACCTTCCGGTCCAGTGATCGAATGGGCACGGGCACGCCGAGCCAGAGGTACACCACGGAGCGCAACCGGCCCGGCGCATGACGCAGACGCCTCACCCATTTGGTCAGTGTTCCTTCACTCATCTGCTTTTCCGGGTAGTGGGCGCTGCACAAAGACCTCCCATGGTTGCTTGAAACAGCGCAGCATACCCTTCGCCAGAGCTTGGATCTGCGAAGGATAAGCCTGGATGGCCTGGAGCTTGACCCCCAGCACCGGGTGAATGGGCACTTTCATCAAACCCGGCAGATCGGCCCAAGTGAGATTGCGCAGGAATTTCCCCATCCATCGCATCCACACCAGATACTCAAACAAGCGAACCTCTGACGACGACTCTTGAGACGCCTCTGTCACAAATTGATAGGCGGCCTCGTGATCCGGGTGCAGGTCCTTTTTAAAGGTCACGTAAACCTCCACGCGATCATGCTGGTTCAAGAAGGTTTTCAACTGCTCCACCACCTTCAGTCTCGCGTCCGGACTGAGGGACGCGAGCTGCGTATCCGGATAGCCAAGAAATTTCACGTCCTCCGTGGCCACGCCAAGCACTCGCGCCGCAGCAAGTGCTTCCGCCTGGCGGGTGGCGATGATTTCATTGATGGTGACGCCTTTGTTCCGGCGGCTTCCTCCTCCATCGGAGACAAACACAATCGTGACGGGCACTCCCTTCTGCCGCTTCAATGCAATCACCCCGCCACAGCCAAAGGTCTCATCGTCCTGGTGCGGAGCCACCACCACCGCCGGTAGATCCGTCACCCCCGGCACCTCTTCAGCCCGCCAGTGCAAGGCCTGGGTCAGAAGGACTGAAGTACCGGTATTCATCCACCTGCGGAGGTGGCCGAGGATCTGATTGAGCATGGAATCTGAGGAGTGGATCAGAGTGCCCGCAGATAGTCCACCCAGAACTTCGCCCCGCGCTCCAACTCAGCCAGATCGATCCACTCATCCTTGGTATGGGCCTGGGCAATGGAACCCGGCCCCACGGCCACTGCAGGCACTCCTACGGCGGAGAGATAAGCCGCGTCACAGAACCACGGTGCCCCGGTTAGAGGTGCTCCCTGGCGCACCAGTGCCTGAACAAACGGGTCATCACGATCTGTGTCCAAGCAGGGCGAGGCCGCCTCCCGACCCCGTGGGCTGACGGTGGCCGAGGCATCCTGGGTTTTCACAAACTCCTCCAACAGCTTCATGGGCCCACCCAGACGGGCGATGGCGGGTGTGTAACGGATGTCCACGGTCAGGCAGCAGTGATCCGCCGTGATGTTGGGTCGCGAGCCTCCTTGAATCATTCCCAAGCTGATGGTGCTGTGGCCCAACCATTCGTCCTCACCGGAAGAATCCTTCAACTGCTGCCGGAAATCGCCATCCAGCGCTTTGATCAACCTCGCCATCTTCAAGATGGCATTCTCCCCCAGCTCAGGTCGCGACCCGTGCACGGCCACGCCGTAGGTTTCAATATCCGCCCAAAGGCTGCCCTTGTGTTTGAAGACGGTCTCCAGGCTGGTGGGCTCTGCGATGATCGCAAAAGCATAGTCTTTCCCGTGCTCACGCGCGAAGTGCCTCGATCCATGCTGGGAGGATTCCTCCGACATGAATCCTGCAAAGTGAACCTCCACAGGGAGATTTGGGATTTCTTCCCGCAACTCCCAGAGTGCCCAGAGCATGGCGGCCATGGGACCTTTGGTATCGCAAGCTCCCCGGCCCCACAAACGGCCGTCGCGGATCTCACCTCCAAAGGGATCAATCGTCATCCCGCCCACGCCCACGGTGTCCGTGTGCGGGCCAAATAGAATCACCGGCTTCCTGCTGCCATCAGGGGCTGATGCCGAAGGGAAGCGACCGATCACATTCGGACGCCCCGGCAAGACTTCCTCAAGCACAGCCTTAGCGCCTGCCGCACCCAGAAACGAGACCACAAACTTGGCGCACTCCGCCTCCCCCGTCTTCTCCGTACCTGGCTCGCCATCCGGATTCACCGAAGGAATGCGGACCAGAGCCTGGGCAAGTTCAATGACGGTGGTGGGAAGGGAGTCAGCCATGGGTGAATACGCGAGCGCGGAGGTTGCGGCCATGATTGCGCAGCATGGGCACGATGGCAACCCGGCAGATGTAACAGACCTGCTTCGCTGGAGACACAAGACGGGAGGACCCAAGACGGGAAGTGCAATGACGCTGAGGCGTACAGCCGCGCCCTTCGTCCAAGGAGCGCGCCTCGCGAAGCTCCTATGGCATCGCAAGCTCCAAGACCTCCTTGAACCAAGCACTTCCAACACCTGGTCCCGACTTGTCGGGACTTTGGAGTGCGGGCGAGAATCGCCGCTTTGAGAGGTCTCTAGTGTCCTCAAGGCCTGGCGATGTCCACCGGAGCCCTCATCAGCAGACTGCCCGGCTACAGCGCCAGCCTTGAATCCTCGCAATACACATCAACGCAGCCGCGTCATGGCGATTTGCACTTCAACTGCCTCCGATGCCGCTTGCACGCGCTCACGCTGCGACCTCGCCATCCAAAGCCAGATACCACACCATCCAGACACGAAAAGAACCGGGCGGAGGAACGGCCGCCCGGCCTTTTATCTATCGGTGTCAGTAATCCAAGCCCTGTGGCCCAAGATTAAATTCTAGCTCCGGGAACGCGGCTTTACTCACTCGCCTCATCATCCGTGATGGGAGTGCTCGCGAACACTGGAGCCGCTTTGGGGGCCTTGCCAGCGAGCTTCTCAGCGAGGCGGGCCTTGACCTGCTCTTCCACGTCCGCATAGAGGGCCGCGTCTGCCTTGAGCGCTTCTTTACAGGCGTCACGACCTTGGGCGAGTTGCGTACCTTTGTAGCTGATCCAGGAGCCGCGCTTCTGAAGAATGTCGTACTCAAGGGCAAGGTCGAGGAGTGAACCCACGCCGCTGATGCCTTCATTGTACATGATGTCGAACTCCGCCTCGGTGTAGGGGGGCGCGAGCTTGTTCTTCACAATCTTGACCTTCGTCCGGTTGCCAGTCGTGGTCCCGTCAGAGCTCTTGATCGCACCGATGCGTCGAATGTCGACTCGCATGCTGGAGTAGAACTTGAGCGCCTTGCCTCCGGGAGTGGTTTCGGGGTTGCCGAACATCACGCCCACTTTTTCACGAATCTGGTTGGTGAAAATGCAGCAGGTGCGGGCCTTGGAAATGATGGCGGTCAGCTTCCTCAAAGCAGCGCTCATGAGACGGGCCTGAGCACCCACGGTGGCGTCACCGATCTCCCCTTCCAGTTCCTGGCGGGTGACGAGGGCTGCCACGGAGTCAATGACGATCACATCGAGTGCGTTGGACCGCACCAGAGTCTCGCAAATGCGCAGAGCTTCTTCACCGCTGCTGGGTTGAGAAACGAGGAGATCTTCTATCTTCACACCCAGCTTGCGGGCATACGTGGGATCGAGGGCATGCTCCACGTCAATGAAGGCGGCAAGACCACCCGTCTTCTGCGCTTGGGCGATGACCGTGAGGGTCAGCGTCGTCTTACCGGAGGATTCCGGACCGTACACTTCAACCACACGACCGCGGGGAAAACCACCTATGCCAAGGGCCTGGTCAATAAGCAGGTTGCCAGTTGGGATGATGGAGATTTCCGTGCGGTTCTCCTCGCCCATCCGCAGAATGGAACCTTCACCGTAGTCCTTGTGAATCTGCTGGATGGCCATTTCCAGGTTCTTAGCCCGGGCTTCGGCGAGCTTGTTGGAAGCGGGATCAGAGGACGATTCTTTGGGTGCGCGGGCCATACGGTGTCGGTATTAGAGTGGTGAGTAAATGTTGAAGTCGATAATGTTCGATTGAACAGGAGTTGCAACTCCTTTTTCAAGAAAAGTTGAGTATTGCCTCCGATCACACGCCCTCCAGCATCTGCTGGATCATGCCATTGGGGCCCATGTAACTCAGGGCCATGCTGATCACCCGCCACGCAATGTAAAGCAACACCAAGACGTAAAAAATGCGCGGCAGCCATTCGGCCGCCCGGTCCTGGGATCGCGATGCCAGCTCGGCCTCAGCTCTGGCCCAACGCCCCATCTCGAGGTCCAGCGTACCCGTCTGCTCTGCTGTATCAATGGCACTGGCCATGGAGACTGGCAGACTGCCTGTCGACTTCAGTGCCGGGGCCAAAGCACTCCCCTCCTCCACCTTCAATGCGGCAACCTCACTGGCGGCCACCAAGAGGGCACTTTGCGAGGCCTGCCCAGCCATGCGCAGCACGTCTGAGATGCGCAATGCTGCCAGCAGTCCTGTTTGAAACACCTGACAAAAGCGGGCCAGCGCCCAGTGCCGACGTGCGCCGCCGAGCAACGGGATGGAATTCAAAATGCGATCCATCCCCGGTGATGCGGCGGCCAGACGGAGGCTGAACCACCAGCCAATCGCAAGGACTCCAAGCACAAACCAAACCACCACAAGCCGGCCTGCCGTCTGAAGCAGATAATCCGTGAATCCGCCGCCGCCCATGAGCTTGGTGAAATCTGGGAACAACACGCCGACGTGGAGCAACAGCAGGGGGTAGATGAGCGCCCCGATGGCCTTGTCCCGGCTCTTTTGCCGCAGCTCAAAGTAGCTTGCCAGATGCTCGCAAGAGTCTTCCAGTCGCCCGCCCTTTTCACCCGCAGACAGAAGGCTGACCTCCAACGGGGAGACTTGCAGAGCATTGTGCCGCACGATGGACTCCGTAAGGCCGAGGCGTTCAGACAGCCCCTTCTTGATCCCATTCAGAAAGTTCCGCAGCGGAATCGGCGGGTGCTGCTCGAGCAGGAGTTCCACGGATCGATCCAAGTGCATGCCCGCCCCCAAAAGCTTGGCGAACTCATGATAAAGTTGGGCGCGCTGTTTGTTGGTCATGCGCAGGCATCAAACCACACCCGAGTCTTTGTGCACAAAGGTTTTCCGGTGAAAGAAGCGGTTTCTGTGTGTTATTGCCCACCTCCCTCATGCCCACGCCTGCCGACGACGAAATCTGGATGCGCCTCGCCCTGGCCGAGGCCCGGCATGGCATTGGCCTGACCTCCCCGAATCCTGCCGTGGGTGCCGTTCTCGTCAAAGAAGGCCACCTTCTCGGCGCTGGCTGGCATCGAAAAGCGGGCCAGCCTCATGCTGAAGTCGAGGCACTCATGAATGCCCAGTCTCAGGGGATTGATGTTTTAGGGGCCACCGCCTACGTCACGCTGGAGCCCTGCTCCACCCATGGGCGCACGGGGCCCTGCACAGCAGCCCTCATCCAAGCGGGAGTTTCCCGGGTGGTTTACGGTGCCACCGATCCGAACCGCCATCATGCAGGTGCCGCGGACACCATTCTGACGCAAGCGGGGCTCACGGTGACGAGTGGCGTGCTGAAGCAGGAGTGCGAAGAGATCCTGCGCCCTTTTGCCAAATGGATCACCACTGGCCTGCCCTATGTGATTGCCAAAGCGGGGCAAACTCTCGATGGACGCCTCACTCGCCCACCCGGCGAGCCGCAGTGGATCACCAGTGAAGCCTCCCGGGCGCACGCCATGGGTCTGCGCGTGCGCAGTGATGCCATCCTCATCGGAGGGGAAACGCTGCGAATGGACAACCCGCGGCTCACGCTGCGTGGCGAGGATGTACCCTTGGACAAGGTCCAGCCGTGGCGGGTGGTCGTGACCCGGTCAGGCAACCTGCCGACTCACGGACACCTGTTTGACGACGAGCACCGGGATCGCACCTTGGTGCTAACGGGCGACCTCAGTTTTCCTGACATCCTCAAGGAACTGGCCTCCCGGCAGATCACAACAGTGCTACTTGAAAGCGGGGGCAATCTCCTAGGCCAGGCGTTTGCCGCAAAGGCCATTGACGAAGTGTGCTGGTACATCGCCCCGCGTATTTGCGGAGGGGGGACCTTGGCGGTGGGAGGAGTCGATTTTGTGCCAGGACAAGCGTCCGTCCAACTGGATCATGTGCGACACGAGTTGATTGGTGACAACGTGTGCGTGCAAGGCTATCCCCGATGGGATTAGCGGGAGCGGGTGCCCACCCACCATGGAAGTACGAAAGGAGGCGGGACTTTCCAGTCCCGCGTGGCAGCGGAGCATTCGAACTTCGCTGTACGCGCCAGCTTCAGTTCGCTTCATGTCTTGAATCTTTCGTCTTCCAGTCTTGTGCCTCCCGCGACGAGGGTAAAGCAAGGGGCAAGGCTGTTGCCAGCCTTGCCCCAAGTGAAACGATTTGCTTGCGAGGCACGTCTTGCCTCCAACTCTAATTACGCTGGAGGAGTGCCGCCGGTGGCTTCTTTCACCACTTCCATCACAGGGGTGAATTCCTTTTTGTTGTCGAGGACCTTGTCCACGAGGCCGTAGGCCGCCGCTTCCTCGCCGCTCATGTAGTAGTCGCGATCGGCGTCTCTTTCCACTTCCTCAACGGTTTTGCCCGTGTGTTGGGCGAGGATCTTGTTCAGACGGCGCTTGAGGCGGTACATGAACTCCACGGTGCGCTCCACATCACTGGCCGTGCCTTGGGCACCGCCGCTGACCTGGTGGATCATGATGTGGGAATTCGGGAGAGCGTAGCGCTTGCCCTTCGTGCCTGCGGTGAGGAGCACGGCACCCATGCTGGCAGCGATGCCGATGCAGTAGGTGTTCACGTCACAGGTGACGAACTGCATGGTGTCATAAATCGCCAGACCGGCCGTCACAGAGCCGCCAGGGGAGTTGATGTAAATGTTGATGTCCTTCTTCGGATCCTGCATCTGCAGGAAGAGGAGCTGGGCGATGACGATGTTTGCCACCTGGTCATCGATGGGCGTGCCGATGAAGATGATGCGGTCCTTCAGCAGACGGGAGTAGATGTCGTAGGCGCGTTCCATCCGGCCTTCCGCCTCAATAACGGTCGGAATGATGTAGTTGGACGGGCTCTGAATCATCGTGGGGAAATTGAAGCTGGTCGACATAGGGGGAATGAAGGGGTGGGTGAAGGGTTTGTCAAACCACCGGAATGGATGTCAAGCGGCCCGATACCTCTTCTGGAGATCAGTACGCCGGTAAAGTCAAGGTGGACGGTAAAGGTCAAAAACTCGTGCAAAGAGACCTATGGCTGGGGCCGCCAGCGAATTTGCCGTTCCCAGCTGCGCCGGCTGGCATCCCAGGCGTCGTGATAGGCAGGGTATTTGTCGGCAGCATACTCTCCCGTCCGGGCCTGAAAATCGAACTCCAGCACCACTTCACGGTCTTGGAGCTGCTGCGATTTGAGTCTCCAGATGCAGTAGGGGCTGTCCGACTCCTGCTTGAACGAAGTCACTGATGCAGGCTCCGCAGCAACCGGCAGTTTCACTGTCGTTTTGCTGATGAAATGGAGTGGATACAGCAATTCGAACCGGGTCTGGCGGTCTTTAACGAAGCGCGTGGCGAGATAGTCCCGCTCCCACAATGCCGGGAGGCTCGCGAGTGCCTCCCCGCCTTCTTCGCGCACCGCGTCACGCACGCGATACGTGCTGACCAGCCGCGCCGGAACAGCCAGATCATCCAAAGCTTCAAACCGGAAAGACTCCACCTGCACAGGTCCATGCGCCGCCAGAATGCTCTGCACCTTGTCCCTCTGATCAGCAGGGGTCAGCCCTTCAAAGGCATTGCGTATCCAGCTCGCGTAATAGCCGTCCAATTCCAGCACGTCCTCCACCAGCCAGTCGCGCCCCACAGGAGTGACGACACGATGGTTTGAGACCTGGCACTGCTCCGGTCGCATCGCCTCAGGCTTGGCCAGCAGGCGGGAACCGGCGGGATCGAGCACCAATGCCCGGCAATGGTACAACTGATCTGCCGGATACCGGTGCAGCGAAAGCGACTTGTCCGTGGGATCGATGAGCCAACCCTTGGCCAGCGCAGGCACTTCCACGACCATGTGGTTGAACTGGTCCAGCGAAGGCATGTCCGGGTGCACTTCCCATTCGGTATTCACCAGTGCCAGATGGCTGGGCACTCCCGCGGCATGCAGCAACTGGTGCAGCAAGAGCGCGTGGTCCTTGCAATCACCTGACCGCATGCGCAGCGTTTCCGAGCCGGCATTGGGCCGACGGGCGCGCACGCCGAACTCGATGGCTTTGTAGCCCACCTCCTTCTGCACATGCCGGGCAAGCACGGCGACCTTTTGCTGAGGAGTTTTCAGCCCTTCAGTAAGTCGTTTGGCCAGTTCTTCCACTTCCTTCTCCGGCATGAGACGGTCTTTAATCTGACCAAGATAGTCTTTGCCGACTGCAGCCCAGTCCCCCTCCTCACCCGCCAACCTTAGAATGGGCTGGCGACGCTCCGACCAGACGGCGAGAGTCTCCGCAGGAGCGGGCGGTTGGGCGGGGACAATCCAGGCCCGCATTTTATCGGCCTTCACGTGACGCACGCCTTCGCCTTGCTCCAGCCTGGCTTTCACCGTGCCCACGTCACCCACGACATACACCACCTCCTGGGCTACCGGCACCCCTGCGCTGAAGAGCTCACGTTGAAATTCGAACTGGTCTGCGACGGAGCGGTCTTCAATGGAAACCTCACACTCAATCGTGCAGCCAGGCTGGGCCCCCTCCACCTGAAGATGCAGCACCTGCCGGGTGCTGGCCATGCCGTCCGACAGATCGCGGACATAGGC
>JBGGMQ010000813.1:0-9302 GCA_041287975.1 Verrucomicrobium sp.
AGTCGCTTTGGAGTGCGAGCGAGAATCGCCGCTTTAGCCTGAGACGTTGCAGGTACGAACCTAGAGTGACTTGAAGGCTGCTGTCAGAGGTCTTGCGCTTCACCCATGATTGTGACGCTTGGCCACTCACTGACGGTCAGACGGCGATGGGCACATGCCATGCCGCTCCTTGGACTTGGGCTCCGGCGGTGACTTCAGTGACGCGGCAGCTTCAGACCTCGCAAAGCTGTGTCAGGCCACAGCACTCCAAAGTCCCGGCAAGCCGGGACGTCGCCAGATGGAGGAAACACTGGGTTCGAGGAAGGCTTTGAGGCTTCCGATGTCGCAGGTGGGAGCTGGGCTTCGCTGAAGTTGGGCGTAGCTGTTTGCGCATCACGGTCAACGGCGGTTGTGCAAAAAGCACAAACCGCCGCTCCTTGGAATACAGCCAAGTGGACGGGTGGCAGCAATGTCTGTCATCTGCACCCCGCCCGACCGGTTTACAGGTTCACATCACCATGCCACCGTCCACAGCGAGGGTCTGGCCGGTGATGTAGCGAGCTTCGTCGCTGGCGAGGAAGGCAGCGGCGTTGGCGATGTCCACAGCTTCGCCAAAAGTGGCGAGAGGGATTTGCTTTAAGACGCCGTCCTTTTGTGCGTCGTTCAACTCGTTCGTCATGTCGGTAACGATGAAGCCGGGGGCCACGACGTTGACGGTGACTGCCCGCCCTGCGAACTCGCGGGCCAGAGACTTGCTGAAGCCAATGAGGCCAGCCTTGCTGGCGGCATAGTTGCACTGACCCGCATTCCCGATGAGCCCGATCACACTGGCAATATTGATGATGCGGCCGTGTTTGGACTTGAGGATGGAGCGCTGGACGGCTTTGAGCAGGTTGAAAGCGCCTTTGAGATTGGTGTTGAGAACGACGTCCCAGTCTTCATCGCTCATGCGGAGGGCCAAGCCATCGCGCGTCACGCCGGCATTGTTCACCAGGATGTCCACGCTGCCGAAGTCGGCCAGGATCTGTTTGCCCACGGCAAGCACGGCTGCGGCATCGGCGACATCCACAGCATAGGCTTTGGCTGCATCGGGATGGGTGGCGTTGATGGCGTCGGCAGCTCCTTGGGAACTGTTTTCAGTGCGGCTGATGATGGCGACTTTCGCGCCCTCTGCGGCGAAACGTTCGGCGATGGCACGACCGATCCCACGGCCGGCACCGGTGACTACTGCGACTCGATTGAGGAGCTTGCTCATCAAAGGTCATAGCGAAGCCCCTCCTCGGATGCAACCCGGAATTCGGGTGGTTTTCCTTCTCCTTGCCCTTGAACGGGTGCTGGCTACAATACGGGCCATGCGGTGCCCCGTCTGCCAGCAGAGTCTACACGAAACCTCGCCAGCGTGCCCGCATTGCAGCTTCGATCTGGCAGTCGCGTCGCAGCATTTGGGCATCGCCCCGCGGTTGCAGCCCGATCTGACGGACCAAGCGTCCGTGTTCACCCCCAGCCAGGCGTCGCATCTACAAGACCTCCTGCAGGAGAAGGAACGGCGGTTCCCCCAGATCCGCTTTGCCGTTGTGACGGTGCAGGTCAACCCGCAGATCCCTCTGAAGGCCTACAGCTTCTGGCTGCTGAATCGTGGGAATCTAGCCACTGCCATGGAGAAAGGCGGCGAGTGCCGGATGATGCTCTTCGTCCTGGATGCCGTGCAAAAGAAGCTTTGCTGCATGCTGGGCTACGGCCTGGAACCGTTTTTCAGCCAGGAAGCTATGGATGAAGTGTTGCGCCCGGCACGCCCCTTGCTGGCTAGAGGTGACATGTCCGGGGCCGTCCAGGCGAGTTTGCAACAGGCCGACGTGGTCCTGGTCGCTCTGAGTCGTGCCATTCCACAGGTCTTCGGCCTGCATCAGGAAAAATCTGCCGCTCCTTTGAGCGGCGAAGCCGGATTCGCATACTAAGCCAGCCGTCCTTCCCTATGGCCCTGTTTTCCCGCCCCCGATCCTCTCCCACCACCCGGAACCGTGTCTCCCGGACGTTCATGGGTGCCTTAGCCGCTCTCTTCCTGGGAGTGAGCAGCCAACCCGCCGAAGCGCGCGAATGCCTCCCGCAATCGGTCACATTCAAAGGCCCGGACAAATTTCAGGACGTGGTGGCGCAGGCGCTCAGAGAGAACTGGCGAGCCCTGCCCATGGGCGAGCGCGTCGCCAAGTTCGGCCGTGCCCTCTGTGGCACCCCGTACGTGGGCTACACTCTGGAGATCGATGACAAGGTGGAGTCAGCCTCCTGCAACTTCAACGGCCTGGACTGCTGGACGTATTTCGAAACGTGCCTGGGCCTGGCCCGCATGATCGAGATTCCCAAATCCACCTACACCCCGAGCGATCTGCTCTCTGAGATTGAGTGGACCCGGTATCGCGGTGGTGTCTGCACCGGGAATTACTTGGAGCGCATCCACTACCTCGCCGAGTGGTGGTATGACAATGAGGCCCGGAGCAATGTGCTGAATGTCACCGACAAAGTGGGCCCGACTTTGCCGCTGGTGGGACGTACCTGCCAGGAGATGACGGTGCTCTGGAAGGGATACCGCTATTTGAAGAACACCCCCAGCCTCCTCCCGGCGATGGGCCGAATTGAGCGACGCGAAAGCTCCCTCCCCTTCAACTACATTCCCAAGAGCAAGGTGTCCGCGATTGAGAAGAACCTGGAAAGTGGGGACATCATCGGGATCGTGACCAACCAGACAGGCGGCCATTGCTCCCATGTGGGTCTCGCCTACCGCACCAGTGACGGCGTGCTGCACTTCATGCACGCCTCCAAGAACCATAAAAAGGTCGTGGTGGATGACTCTCTCTCCACCTACCTTAACAGGTTCAAATTCCACTCTGGCATCATCGTGGCCCGACCTTTGGCACGGATCAACACCGTGATTGACCGGGATGTCTATGCCGCCCGGCTGCAAGCGATCACGGGAATGCCGCCTTTGGTAGTGAGTGGGAAGTAGGGGGAGAGTCAGTGGGCGGTGGGCAGAAACCAGTGGGCTGGGCGGACGGGGGCTCCGGTGGGGTTCCGCTTGATTTGGAAATCAATAACCTCTCAAAGCGGCGATTCTCGCCTCAGTCCCCTACCCTTCTGCGGGCTTGAACTCGAACTCTTTGAGTTCTTCCAAGCTCACAAACTCCAGGGCTGACATGTGGGTCGCTTCCAGGATCACTTGAGGGGCCCAACCGGCTTCGAAAGCTTCCTTCCACCGGGTCACGCAGAGGCACCATTTGTCCCCATCTTTCAGACCCGAGAAGCCCCAATCGGGCGCTGGAGTGGAAAGGTCGTTGCCACACGCTTTGGAAAACTCCAGAAAATCGTCGGTCATCACTGCGCAGACGGTGTGAAGGCCGCGGTCTTCGTTGCCAGTGCGGCAATAGCCATCACGATAAAATCCAGTGAGGGGCTTTCTGCAGCAGCATTTCAACTCTGTACCCAGGACGTTGGTAGGCATGGCGCAAGGAAAGTGAAAAATGGCTCCGTCAATCTGGCAAGAAACGAGCCCCTCAGCAGAACCCGCCCAGAATTGAAGTGGATTTGATTCTACCTATACCATCGCATGCTGTCGATGGGAAGGCTGGTGGCTGGGCGATTTCTGCGATGCCAATGCGCGCCGACCATTGTGCACGAAACAAAAAGCCCCCTCCATTCAAAATGAACAGAGGGGGCTGATGGAATTCGAGATCATGGCTGACCGATCAACGGTCAGGAGGGCTCGTCAGTCGCGGGAGGTTCGCCAAGTTTGTCCTCGCCTGTCTCTGCCGCATCACCCGTGGGAGGGGTATCACCCTCTGGATCAGCGGTTCCGGCTTCTGCTGTCAACTCTCCTTCTGGCTTGTCATCTTCATCAGGTATGACCTTGGCCACGTCCTGGATGGTTTCACCTTCATTGAGGTTCATCAGCTTCACGCCTTGAGCATTGCGACCTGTCTGGCGGATGTCCGCCACACGAATGCGAACACTCTGACCAGTGCTGGTCATGAGCATCAACTCGTCCGCTTCGTGCACGGCCATGGCGGCCACGACGTTGCCGGTCTTCTCGGTGATGTTCATGGTGGTCACGCCCTTGGCACCGCGATTCGTCTTGCGATACTCTTCAAACGGCGTGCGTTTGCCCAGGCCGTTTTCGGAAACAACCAGGAGCTGCGCGGTGACATCCACTGCAGTGAGTGAGACGACGTGGTCATTCGGAGCCGGGCGAATGCCCATGACCCCGGCGGCAGCGCGCCCCATGGAGCGGATGTCCGTCTCGTCGCACTTCACACACATGCCCTCGCTCGTGACGAGGCAGATCTCCTGAGTGCCATCGGTGAGGATGACCTGGATCAGGTCGTTTCCTTCATCCAGCTTCACCGCGATGATACCGTCCTTGCGGATGTTCTTGAAGTCCGCAAGTTCGGTCTTCTTCACGGTGCCATCCTTGGTCGCGAAGAGCACGAAGCGGTCAGAGCGCCAGACGCCTTCCTCGTTGGCCTTGTCCACCTCGAGGCGAAGCACGGCAGCGATCTTCTCCTCTGCCCGGAGGTTGAGCAGGTTCTTGATGCTACGGCCCTTGCCCGTACGGGACATTTCGGGAATCTGATAGACGCGCTCCACATAGACACGACCCGTGTTCGTGAAGAACATGAGGTAGTCATGCGCGCCGGCTGCGAAGAGGTGCTCGACGAAGTCGGCAGCATCGTCGTCGCCCACGGCATCACGTGTCTCCATCCCCTTCAGCCCCTTGCCACCGCGAGCCTGAGTGCGGTACTCGGAAGCCTGGGTGCGCTTGATAAAGCCGCGATGGGTGATGGTGACGATGTTGCGCTCGTTGGCGATGAGGTCCTCGATGTTGATCTCGCCTTCAGCGGCTTCGATCTTCGTGAGACGCTCCGTGCCGTATTTTGCGCGGATGTTCAGCAGCTCGTCCTTGATGATGGTGAGCACGCGGCTCTCTTTGGACAGAATGTCCATGAGGTCCTGAATGGTATTCAACAGCGACTCATAGTCTGCCTGGAGCTTCGAGCGCTCCAGTGCGGTCAATTGATACAGACGCAAATCCAGGATGTGCTTCACCTGCAGGTCAGTGAACACATAACGTCCGCTGCGAATGCTGGGCTGGGAGCGGATCATGATGCCCAAGGCCTGAACCTCTTCCAGGGAGAAGGTGTAAGCCTTGATCTTGTTCTCAGCATCCTCACGGCTGGTGGCGCTGCGGATCATTTTGATGAAGTCATCCAGCTGACTGAGGGCCAGGAGGAGGGCTTCGAGCTTCTCGGCATCGATCTCGGCCTGCCGCAACAAGTACTTCGTACGGCGGATGACCACCTCACGACGGTGCTCGATATAGCAGCCGATGGCATCCTTCAGAGTGAGCAGACGAGGGCGACGGTTGTCGATCGCCAGCATGTGCACGGAGAAGGTCGTCTCCAGAGACGTGTGCTTGTACAGGTTGTTCAGCACCACCTGAGGCCGGGCATCACGCTTCAAGTCGATGACCACGCGGGTGTTTTCATCGGACTCGTCACGGATGGCCGTCACTTCCGGCAGCACCTTCTCCGCGGCCAGCTCACCGATACGCTTGCAAAGCTCCGCACGGTTCACCCCATACGGGATGGCTGTGATGATGATCTGAGGTTTGGTGCCGGTTTCCGAAATCTCGGCATGACCGCGGGTGCGGACCGAGCCGTGTCCGGTGGAGAAGTAGTCGCGAATGCCTGCGGTGCCCAGCAACGTACAACCCGTGGGGAAGTCTGGACCGCGCACGTACTGCATCAACTCTGGAAGAGTGATGGCGGGATTGTCCACCTGGGCGCAAATACCATCCACGATCTCACGCAGATTGTGCGGAGGAAGGTTCGTGGCCATACCCACCGCGATGCCGGTACCGCCATTGACGAGGAGGTTTGGGAAAGCGGCGGGGAACACCACTGGCTCCGTAAGACGTTCGTCATAGTTCGGGACGAAGTCGACAGTGTCCTTCTCCATGTCATCCATGAGGTGGCCGCCCAAGTGGGTGAGCCGGGCCTCTGTATAACGCATGGCTGCCGGGGGGTCACCTTCGACAGATCCGAAGTTTCCTTGCGGATGCACCAGCGGATCCCGCATGGACCAGGGCTGGGCCATGTTCACCAGCGTGGGGTAGATGACGGCCTCACCGTGGGGGTGGTAGTTCCCCGAAGTGTCACCGCAGATCTTCGCACACTTCATGTGCTTCTTCGGCGGGTACAGGGAAAGCTCATGCATCGCATACAAGATGCGGCGCTGGCTCGGTTTCAGCCCGTCCCGCACGTCCGGAAGGGCGCGCGAGATGATGACGGACATGGAATAGTCGAGGAAAGAACCTTTCAGTTCTTCCTCAACGTTGATGGGCTTGATGTTGTCTTCGCTCACGGGTAGTTACAAAGTCGGGTCTGAGGCCCGGGCAACGCCGGGCGGGAGGGGTCGCGTAGCACCGGGGTGGTCACATCACACATCGAGATTGCGCACGTTGAGCGCATTCTCCTCAATGAAGATCCTGCGGGGCTCCACGATGTCCCCCATGAGAATGGTGAAGATGCGATCGGCTTCGATCTCATTCTCCTCATTCATCTTCACCCGCAGGAGTTTGCGGGTCTTCTGCTCCATTGTGGTGGTATAGAGCTCCTTGGCGTTCATTTCCCCCAGACCTTTGAATCGGCGGATTTCAAGACCACGGCGACCGATGTTCATGACACCTTCCAGGATGCCTGGAACGCTGAAGACGGGGTGAACTTTGGCATTGTCGCCATCCCCTTCCACCAGCTCGAACAAGGGCTTGTCCTGGCTGCTGAAGTGATCGAGCGAGAGGCCAAGCTCTGCCATCTGGCTGAGGATCTTCTTGATCGAGTTGGCCTCGTGAATCTCGACCAACCGGGCACGACGGGTGCGCACGTCTTTGGCGACGGGCTTGTCTGCCACAGGAGCGGCAGGAGCGTCCCCGGCAGTGACGGTGTCGGAAGCCACAATGGGTTCGCTTTCGACGGCAGTTGTCACAGAAACCGGAGCATCGCTGCGGGAGAAGAGCCCCAAGTCGGCATTCGCGTGACCGAACTCGGCCAGTTCACGGTCACCGATGAAATAACGCACGTCTTCCTCGTTGCCATCGCGGATGCGCACCAGGAAGGCGGGCAGGTTGCCCGTCTCGGCATCGCGATGCTGGATGTATTTTTCGAAATCGCCGCCATTGCGACGGATGACTTCACTGTAGCGGGAGAGCTTGGAAAGCAGGTCGAGGATCGGCTTGAGCTTGTCCTTCTCCAGCATCTGGCTTTCCGCGCCCTCCACAATCGGGCGGATGCGGACGTCCTCAGCGCCGAGGTCGATAAGGATGTGGTTCAACTCGCCGTCATCCTGCACGTACTCTTCACGCTTGCGGCGCTTCACCAGGTAGAGTGGAGGCTGGGCGATGTAAATGTACCCGCGACGCACGAGTTCAGGCATCTGGCGGCAGAAGAATGTCAGCAGCAGTGTGCGGATGTGGGAGCCATCCACGTCAGCATCGGTCATGATGATGATCTTGTGATAGCGGGCCTTTTCCAGGCGGAAGCTGCCTTCATCCGCCCCATCACCGATGCCAGTGCCGATGGCGGTGATCATGGCCTGGATTTCCCGGTTCTGCAGGGCTTTGTCGAGCCGCGCCTTCTCCACGTTGATGAGCTTGCCTCGCAGCGGCAGGATGGCCTGCACACGGCGGTCACGGCCCACTTTGGCGGAGCCGCCGGCGGAGTCACCTTCGACGATGAAGAGCTCGCTCTTCGCTGGGTCGCGCTCGGTGCAGTCGGCCAGTTTGCCGGGCAGACCGCCACCGGTCATGACGCTCTTGCGAACGGTCTCACGCGCCTTGCGGGCGGCCTCACGGGCACGGGCAGCGGTGAGGATCTTGTCGATGATACGCTTGGAGACCTGGGGATTCTCATCCAGGTACTGGTGCATGCCTTCATACACCACGCTGCTCACCACGCCTTCCACTTCACCATTGACCAGTTTGACCTTGGTCTGGGCGTTGAAGCGCGGGTTCGGGAGTTTAACAGAAAGGATGCACACCATGCCTTCGCGGCAGTCATCGCCCGTGATCGGCGGATCGCTGTCCTTGACCATTTTATTGGTCTTGGCGAACTGGTTGATGGCGCGGGTCAGCGCACTGCGGAAGCCGCTTAAATGGGTGCCGCCATCGGGGTTCGGAATGCTGTTCGCAAAGCACAACATCTGCTCGGAATAGCTGTCGTTGTACTGCAATACGCAATCCACAAAACAGATGTCGTCTTTGCCCTCGACTTCAATGATACGCTGACCGCGTAGGACCACGGGCTTTTCATGAACAAGGGTCTTGTTTTCACCGAGCTGGACCACGAATTCGGACACGCCGAATTTGTAGAAAAAGGTCTCCTCGCGGAAGGGCTCGGGGCGCTCATCGCGCAACTCGATGACCACGCCAGGGTTCAAGAAGGCCAGCTCTCGCAGACGGTTGGCCAGGAGCTCAAAGCGGAACTCGGTGGTGATGGTGAAGATTTCCGAATCGGGGAAGAACGAGATCTTCGTGCCGGTGCGCTTGGGATCATCAAGGTCGCCCACCACCGTGAGCGGTTCGACGGTCTTGCCGCGGGCAAAGGAGATGGCGTGCACCTTGCCGCCACGGTAAACTTCGGCCTTGAACCACTCGGAAAGGGCGTTCACACACTTGGCCCCCACCCCGTGCAGACCGCCGGAGTACTTGTAGGCCCCCTGGCCGAATTTGCCGCCCGCATGGAGGTTCGTGAGCACGAGTTCCACCGTCGGCACGCCAAATTTCGGGTGAATTTCCACGGGAATACCGCGGCCGTCGTCCTCTACGGAGCAGGATCCATCCGTGTGGATGGTGACCGTGATGACTTTACAGAAGCCTGCCAGGTGCTCGTCGATCGAGTTGTCCAGCACCTCAAAAACGCAGTGGTGGAGGCCCCTTTCATCGGGATCGCCGATGTACATGCCGGGCCTCTTCCGCACTGCCTCCAAGCCCTCAAGTTTGTCAATCTGCTCTGCACCGTAAGCCTGGTTGTCAGCGATGCCGGTGTTGAAACTCTCTGGAGTGATGTTGTCTTCGGACATGGGTCGTTGGCTCAAAAAACCGACCCCGGAATTGCGCGCTGCGGAAGCGGGCAGGCAAACCATCGTGCCATGCCGCAAATGAGCGCCGCGAGCGGGGTAGATCAGTCTAGCGAGCAGGCCGACGAGTGCCAATCTATTTTCACGGTAATTAGAAGGAAAAGTGACCCATTTTCCTGGGCGAAACCCATTGCGGCACTGGTTTC
>JBGGMQ010000814.1:0-3603 GCA_041287975.1 Verrucomicrobium sp.
GTGGGCGAAGGTGAGACCGAAGAGTGCCGAGACGTTTTGCGTGCCGGTGGCCTCCGGGCTGGTGGCAGGGGAGTCGCTGGTGGCTGCGGTCATTGCGATCCTGTGCACGGTGGCGGGGTTTATGGGGAAGTGAGTTCTCAGTTTCAAGTTTTCAGTTTTCAGCAACACGTCCAGATTTCTACGTTTTGAAGGTGGAGCGGTACTCCTGGAGTGTCTGACCGGTGCCGCGGCGGAAGAATCGGCGGAGTTCTGCGGCATCGAGGAAACCCGTCTTGATGGCGATGTCACCGGGACCGAGGGTGGTGGTGGTGAGCCAGTGCCGGATGATATCGAGGCGGGCACGGTCCACTTCCTCCTTGGGGCTGATGCCCAAGGAATCGAGGAAACGCTGTCGCAGGAGACTCACGGAGACGCCGAGATTTTCGGCGATCTCTCCCACTCGTGGGGCGGAGGTGGCCGCCTGCTTCCGGATCAGCCGGACGGCTGAGGCAACGAGGGCGTCGCGAATGGTCAGGACATTGGTGCTCTCCCGGATGGTCACCCCGCTCACGGGGATGCGCTGAACATGCCCCGCCTGGTTGGGGAGGCCATGCATCAACTGATAGAGCGTCTCTGCCGCCCGCAGACCGAGGGCTTCACCGGGATAAGTGACACTGCTAAGCGGTGGCGTGGCGGCATGGCAGAAGTGTGACTGGTCATTGAATCCCAGCAGGGCCACGTCCTGCGGCACCCGCACGCCAATGGCCTGTGCCGCCTGCAGAAGCCCATGCGCTAGCATGTCATCCGCAGCGAACACGCCACACGGTTGAGGCAGTGCTTTCAAGATGCCCATGTACAGGGACTGAAGCTCCTCCCACACGGGTCCTGAGTGGCCGCGTGTCTCGATCTGCAACACCTTTGGTTCGTGCCCGGCACTGGCGAGACCTTTGCGAAATCCTGCCTCCCGTTCCTGCGAGTAGCGTCGGGCCACCTCCAGGCCCGTGAGCCCGTCGTCCACAAAAGGAGTTGCGCGGCCTACGAAGGCAAAGTGGCGCAGTCCCAAGGTCAGCAGGTGCTTCGCTGCCTCCATCCCGCCGCCTTCATTGTCCGGAACCACACTGGGGAACGCGCCGCCGATGCGTTCTGTGCTCAAGTTCACCACATGGATGCCTGCCTCTCGCCAAGCCCGGCTTTCCTCCGGGGTGTAGCGGAAAACGATGAGTCCTTCGCCGCGCCAGTGAGCATCGATGACGAAGGGAGCAAGTTCCCCACCGCTGTCCGTCGGAGCCTCGATCACCCAAGGCTCGTGGGCTTGCATGAACTTCAGGATGCCGTCAAATACGGGCCTTTGAAACGTGATCCACGAAGGGAAACGTACGCCCACCCGGGGCAGTGCCAACGGTGCGGGGGACAGTTCCATGCGGGGCGGGGTAGCCATGCAGTCCCAAGGGAATGCAAACTGCTGAATTGAGCAATGGAGCATTTGTGAATCTGGGAGCCAGGGAGAGACAGGGCGTGATCACCTGTAGTCCGGCTGTCCCAACCCGGGCGAGAGCGGAGGGACATGGTTAGCGTATTTGTGCTCAGGGATCCGGCGCACTGAAC
This sequence comes from Verrucomicrobium sp., assembly GCA_041287975.1. Taxonomy (GTDB): domain Bacteria; phylum Verrucomicrobiota; class Verrucomicrobiia; order Verrucomicrobiales; family Verrucomicrobiaceae; genus Verrucomicrobium. Next base: position 1,585 of record JBGGMQ010000814.1, read on the forward strand.
GGTTGGGACAATCGAACTACTCTTTGGGCTTCGCCGGAGTGGGCATTTCCAACGTCGGTTGTTATTGTCCAAACCTCTATTACTCTGATTCTGCCTTTGCAGTCAGTCGGCCCGATAGATATGGACACCAATCTCCTGATCCTCTGTGTTCTTACCTTTGTGATCCATCTCATCGGCACGCTGGCCTACGCGGCCCGGATCGCGGGCGTGCGTACGGGGCATCTCGCTACGGCGCTCACCTTGTTCAATCTGCTGATTCTGGTCTCTCGCACCAGCAACTCCTTCCAGGCACCCTTCCTGGCCAAGCGCATTGAAACGTCCTCCTTTGACAACGGTGCAGCCCTTCTCGTGGATTTTCAGTGGATCCTGGGATCCGCCGCCCTGGCCACCCTGGTGAGGGCGGTGCTCGTGCCCAGTGCCCACCGCGCCATGTCCCGGGCAGTGATGCTCCTGCAACGCCACCGTTCTCTTTTCCGGCTTTGCTTCCACGCCATGCATCCCCGACGCCTCCTGCTGGCCCGGCGGTTTCTGGCGGTCCCTTCCATCCGCTCCATGGGGACGCTTCGCCATCGCGGAGGGCTCTCGTGGAGTTTCTTGGGACTCAATGCCATCGCTGTGGCGTTGTGGAGTGTGGGGGTGTTTGCCTCACTTTTTGCGGGTTCTTTGGAGCCCGGCCTGAGAGTCACCTGCAGCAATCTTTCCTCCATTATCAATGGTGTCGCCACCATCCTGATGTTCCTGCTGCTGGACCCTCAATTGTCCCTGCTCACCGATGACGTCGCCCATCACCGTACAGGCGAGGGGACCTTTCGCGCGGCTGTGGCATCCCTTGTGGGCGCTCGTTTCGTGGGGGTCCTGCTGGCGCAGTTGCTTCTCGTGCCTGCTGCCCATTTGATTGCGATCGTCGCCCGTGCCTTGTAACTCGCAGCATCAAGGCGCACCACTTGGCTAACACCTTTCCTGCCACCAGTGCACCAGCCTTTTGGGCAGGGCAATCATCAAGTAGAGTGCGACGAGGCAGGTGGGGTAGATGAAAATCCAAGGTTGCAACAGTACAGCCAGATAAGTCTGCGTTGCACGGGCTTGCTGCAGCTCCATCTTTTCGTCCGCAGCGCTTTTCCTCTGTAGAGGCTCGCGTTTCACCAGGGAATTGGGCACGGTGACCGCAAAGGGTTCGAGCACCGGAACCAGATAGGGCTCCTTGCGCTGAAAGGTGACCTTCACCTGTAAGTTCCTGAAATCCCAGGGAGGATTCTTGATGTCGAGCGAAAAGGGATGTCCTGGTTCGTCGCTAGTGGCTTTCATCATGCTCGTGTACCACACTGAGCCCTGTTGAGATTCAAGGTGGTCCATCCCTTCCAACGAGGGTCTGATCCTGTAGGATAGAGCCAGATTGTCCCCAATCCACCGTCCTCGCAGCCTGAGCATCGAGTACTTTTCATGCTGGGTGAGCAGGGCCTCCTCCATCACGTAGGCAGTTGTGGGCGTCACCCAAAGCGTTGGCAGCTCGGTCTCAGACGTATCGAGGCCCATCCAGCCGACTCCGCCCAACACTGCTACCAGCAGCAGCCCTGTGAGCAGGAATACCACGCGGCCAGAGGGTGCAAACGGGATTTTCACGACGAGTGACAGTGTCGGTATTGTCTCCGGAGAACAGATTATGTCGAGAAAAAAGCGCTACAGTACAACTCACTGACGAGTGAAAAACGCCAGGGCCACCACAAGCCCTGCCAACAGGTCTTAGGGACGTTGGGAAACCATTCTTGCTTTGAATCTTGCCACTTCTGGGCAACTCAGGAGTAGTCCGGCTGTCCCAGCCGGGGCAGGAGCGGAGCGGGGAGGTGTGTAGTGACAGGACGGACGTAGCAAGCGAGATGACCTCAGGGGTGTTGCGCCCTGAACGGTTGGGACAACCGAACTACTCTCTGAGCTTCGTCGGAGCGATGAAATTGGGGAGCGCGCGCATCTTGCGTGATGTTTCCGGCATCTTGCCGGGAAGTCAGAAGTGGTCCGGTTGTC
>JBGGMQ010000815.1:0-9391 GCA_041287975.1 Verrucomicrobium sp.
GCCTCGAACCGGCGGCAGAAGACCTGCATCGCCGTGTCCCAGTCCACCGCCTCCCCGTTCAGCAGCGGCGTGGTGGCGCGGTCCGGCGCGCTCAGAGGCGTCAGCGCCTCCCAGCCCTTCGGGCAGGCCATGCCCAGATTCACCGGGTAGTGGGTATTGGGCGTCAGGTTGATGGCCTGCCCCTTGGCATCCAGATGCACCTTCAGGCCGCACCCCGTGGAACAGAAGCCGCAGATGGCGTGTGCCACCGAGACCGGCTGGGTTCGCGCTGGCAGGCTGCCCAGGCCAAACTTGGCCGGCTCCAGCACCAGCTCTTTGGTCATCGGGCCGTTGAAGGACCGGACCAGTTCCGATAGAATCTGGGGGACGCGGGCACTCATGAGTGGTGATGGGGGGCTGCCGGCACCCCCGGCATGCGGGGTGCGGAGGCACCGGCAAAGTAGAGGTGACGCTCGATCACCTGGGAGGCAAAGTTGCAGAGCAGGGACAGTGTCGCCCATACTCCGACCAGGCCTGCCATGTTGATCATTGCCAGCAGGCTCAAGATCAATGCACCGATGAAGAGGAACAACCGTGCCTGTAGTGCCGGGCCTGCCAGGGCAGACAAGGTCATGGCCGAACGGTGGCGGGGATGATGCGCATCCCGCATTGCCTGAATATGGCTCGCGCCTTCAAAGGCGAACAACCCGCCGCGCACCAGCACTGCGATCACACTGAAAAGCGCCGCCGCAGTCGTCACGGTGCCAAAGCTTGTGGGGAGCCAGCCCGTCACCGCTGCTGCTCCCGCTGCGCCCAGCAGCAGCGTCGTCCCGAAGAATTTCGTTGACGTCTGAACCCAGCCCCACACCTGGCGTCGCGTGTCGATGTACACCATGCAGGAGCAGAAGACGCTCGCCAGCCCGGTTGCAGCAAACAGCGCCGTCAGCGCAGGGTGGTTGAACCAGCATGCGACTGCACCGATCTTGAAAAATCCGCCGAAGGCCAGGATCTCCCGGCTCAGCCAGGATTTCCGCCAGCCCAGAAAGGCCCGCCAGGCTCTCAGTGGCTGGCCCAGGTGCAGCACACTCACTCCCAGTCCCACCGCCAGCACTCCCACTGCCGCCAGGGTCACCGCCAGCATCATCTTCGGCTGGTTGTAGGAGAGGGCTGCCGCCAGCGCCAGTCCTGCGGCCATCTGCGTCAGCACCAGCATCCATGCCAGGGGCGCATGTGACTCCTCCAGATGCAAATCGCCCGCGTGTTGCGGCCGTGCCGTCTCCGGGATCGGGTGCGAGGAAACGTATCTCGTCGTCGGCTGCGTGTAGGCAGACTCAAAGGCTCCCGGCAGCAGTCGCTCACCCGGCTGCAGGGCTGTCATCGTCACCGTTTCTGTCTTGACGATCCGGATGGCAATCGCCCCGCTCGGGCAGGATTGCACGCAGGCCGGGGCTTCACCCACCTCCAGCCGCTGCTGGCACATGTCGCACTTGCGCACAATGCCCCGCTTCGGGTTGTATTTCGGCACATCGTAGGGGCACTTGAGAATGCAGTAGGAGCAGCCGATGCACTGGTCATCCAGGTGCCGCACAATACCCGTCACCGGATCCTTCTCATAGGCCAGCACCGGGCACCCGTTCGCACAGGCCGGGTCCGCACAGTGGTGGCAGGCCGTCGTCACCGTCTGGAAGTAGGGCTCGTCCCGGCATCCTGCCAGGGCCCCCATGTCCCGCCAGGATTCACGGTCGTCCAGTCCGTTCATGGAGTGGCACGCCGCCACACAGGCCTTGCAGCCCGTGCACTGGTCCAGGTTCACCTCAAAGGCATACTGCTCCCCCTTGATTGGCTTGCTCAGCGGGATCAGGTTTTTGTAATAACGCGCCTGCGACGGCCCGTCCCTGCCCTCCTCCTCATGCCATTCCGCGAACCGAGACACCGCCGTCCCCAGCTCCTGCTGCTCAGAAAGCAGCTGGTCAATAAGGGATGTACGATGTTCAAGTGTAGACATGTAGAGAATAATTGTTCCAGTTGTTTGAAGGTCGCCACCCTCCACTCAGGGAAGCTCCATTTATAATTTATCATTCCTAATTCATAATTTCAGACGCCCAGCTCTTCCGAGTATAAGACCTGCAGCTCTCCCACCGTGTGCCGGTTGCAGAACTTGTGGAAGCTCTCCTCACTGTCCGCGCGCTTGGCCAGGTAGACCTTGAGCATCGCCTCCAGCGTGCGCCCGAGAGATTCAAAAGGCACAGCACTGAAAATCTGCCGCCCGACCATGCGGTTTTCACCAAAGCCACCGCCCACCGTGATGTGATAGCCCTCACCAGACTCGCCTTTGGCCTTGGTCCCTAGCAGGCCGATGTCGCCCATGAAATGCTGCGCGCAGCTGTGCGCGCAACCTGTGAAGTGGATGTTCACCGGCTTGTCCAGCTTCACCCGCTTGTCCAGGTAGTCCATCATGGCGATCGCGTGGCCCTTGGTGTCGCTGGCCGCGTATTTGCAGTACCGGTTGCCGGTGCACGCCACAAAGCCATTGCGCAGCGGGCTCTGCTCTGTGGGGAACCCCAGCTTGCGCAGCGCTTTGCAGGCCGTCGCCACGAAAGCGGCAGGCACATTGGGGATGATGAAATTCTGCCACACTGTCAGGCGCACCTCGCCCGTCCCGTAGCTCTCAGCAATGTCCGCAATGCGGTCCAGCTGCCGGGCCGTCAGTTGCCCCACCGGCACACTGGCACCGATGTAGTACAGACCTTCCTGCTTCTGGGGATAAGTTCCCACGTGAGAGTGTCCCTGTTGGGAGAATTTGCGGGGAAGCTGGAGGGGTGAGGCAGATGCCAGCCTTTGCAGAGGTTGTCCCAGCATCGCTTCCACATCATCGCGGAAGCCATCGAGTCCCCGCCCCTCCAGCAAATATTTCAGTCTCGCCTTCTTGCGGTTGGTCCGGTCACCATCACGGATGAACACACGCACGATGGCCAGGATCACCTTGTTCAGTTCCTCGGGCTTCACGATCACGCCCCAGTCAGAAGCAAAAGTCTTGTGCCCTGTCACGCCACCCAGCCCGATGCGGAACCACAATCCCGGGGCTATGCCCTGGTCGTTCTCGCCGATCTCCACCGCCACCGCGCCGATGTCGTTCGTGTCTTCCACGCTGCTCACCAGTCCGCCACCGTCGTAGGCGATGTTGAACTTCCGCGGCAGGTCGTAGAATTCCTTGCTGGCGATGATGTGCGTCGCCAGCTCATTCACATACGGGCGTATGTCCACCAGCTCGTACGGGTCATAGCCCGCACAGGGGTTCATGGTAATATTGCGGATGTTGTCTCCGCCGGCTCCCTTGGAGTGCAGCCCGACGGACTGGATGCGCCGCAGTACCTCCGGGCAGTTCTTGGGTTCGATCAGGCGGATCTGGAAATTGTTCCGTGTCGTGATCTGAATGTAGCCCGTCGTCAGCTCACGGGAAATCGATGCCAGTTCACGCAGTTGGAAGGATCTCACCGTCCCGCCCGGAATGCGCAGGCGGCACATGTATCCGTCCTTTACTGGAGAAAGCCAGAAGAGCCCGTTCCACTTGTTGCGGAAGACGCTCTCAGAATCCGGCGTGGCATTCCAGCGCGCGTCCATGATGAGCTGCTCGATCGCATCAAAGGGGTGCACATCCCTTTTGATCCGCTCTTCTTTCGTCAGGTCTTCCAGGTTGATTTTTGGCTCCGGCGCTGGGGCTGCCACCGGCAGCGGGGCCATGTCGCCAAAGCTCACGCCGCGGGCCTGCAGGGCTGCGAAGAAGCCTTCCAGGTAGCGCTTCTGGTCGTTGTCGAAGTCCGTGCCTGCGGGGGCGGAGGTCCGGGTGGGGGAGGGGAGAAGTTCAGTAGACATCGCGGGCATAGCGTTTGGTTTTCTTCAAGTCGGCCACATAGGCCGCGGCTTCATCGGCGGTCTTGCCGCCCTCTTGCTGAATGATGGTGTGCAGTGCGGCATCCACATCCTTGGCCATCCGGGAGGCATCGCCGCACACGTAGAAGTGCGCGCCCTCCTCCAGCCATTTCCAGAGCTCCGCAGCACTCTGCAGCATGCGCGTCTGCACATAGATCTTTTCTGCCTGGTCACGGGAGAACGCCAGGTCCAGGCGGGTCAGGAAACCACTCTGCTGCCAGGCTTCGATCTGGTCCCGGTACAGGAAGTCCGTGGCCGCCCGCTGGTCGCCGAAGAACAGCCAGTTCTTTCCTGAAGCTCCTGCGGCCTCTCGTTCTTCCAGGAAGGCACGGAAGGGGGCAATGCCTGTACCCGGTCCCACCATGATCATGGGCTTGGTCGCATCGGCCGGCACGCGGAAATGCTTGGCAGTGTGGACAAAGACGCCTGTTGTCTCGCCCGTGGGCAGGCGGTCGGCCAGGAAGGTGGAGGCCACGCCTTTGTGCGCCGTGCCGTCCTTTTCATAGCGCACCGCGCCCACGCACAGGTGCACTTCTTCAGGATGCGCCTTCAAGCTGGAGGCGATCGAATACAGTCTCGGTTGCAGCTTCCTCAGCTTGTCCACAAACTCGGCCGCACTGGCGGGTTTCACAGCAGGCACGCCTACCAGTTGTCTCACCTCGTAAGCTTTTTGCAGAGCCACTTTCAGAGCCGCCTCACCGCCATCCGGCAGGGGCACCAGGGTTTCGGGATCGAGCTCATGGGCCGCGATCACGGCTGCGACCACTTCAGGGCAGTTCTCGGAGAAGACGCCCAGCGCATCGCCGGTCTCATAGGCCAGACCGCTCCCCGCGAGGGAGAAGGCGATGTGTCGCGTGTCTTTGGCAGACTCCGCATGGTTCAGAGCCAGGTTGTGCAGCAGCGCCGCCGGGAAGGGGTTCTTCTTCCCGTATCCACTTGCGGCCTCTTGAGCTGGTGCCGGTGCAGTTTCCACCACCGCCACTGTGGCTGCGGCTGTTGCGCCACTCTCCAGAGATTTGAAGACGCCCTCGCTCCAGGACTTGGCAAGTTCATCGAACTCGACATCGCAGTCCACTCGCGGATGAATGCGGCTCGCACCCAGTTCTTCCAGCCTCTGGTCAAGCTTGCGACCCGCCAGGCAGAAGGTGTCGCCGTAGTTCATGTCGCCCAGCGCCAGGACGGAGTAGCGCACGCCATCCAGCTTGGGGGAGGAGCCGTTCTGATTCAGGCCCTCCCAGAAGCTTATCGCGTTGTCCGGCATGTCGCCTTCACCCCACGTGCTGGTCACGATCAGGACATTCTTCTCTGCAGCCAGTCCTGCGGGTTGTAAGGAGTCCAGGCCTGCAGCTCTTGCCGCGAATCCGCGTCCGGCGGCTTCTTTCACCAGCTGTTTGGCCAGCGTCTCAGCATTGCCGCTCTGGCTGCCAAAAGCGATCAGCAACGGTGGCCTCTCTTTGGCGGCCGCAGTGGCAGGCAGGCCCGCCTGCGGCGCAGCACTCTGCCCCTGGCTGAGGATGCCAGCCAGAAAGCCGTTAAGCCAGGCGCGCTGTTCAGAGGAGAAGGGCGCGCTCTCGGGGATGATGGGAACGGTGGTCATGTGGGTCGGGAAAGCAGAGGTTCAGGCGGCAGCGGAAGCGCAGAGCAGGATCAGGCTCGGGAAAACCATTGCAAAAGCAGCCAGAGGAAAGCGGCCAGCAGGATGAAGAACCCGGTGCGGTAGAAAGCGAGGGGATTGCGCTCCAGCAGAGAGGCGCCGTGTTCGTGAAAGGGCTGCACCTTCCCCGGATTCGCCAGATCAAAGGCCAGCTCCGAGTAGTGCTGGTAGCGACGCTCCGGCTCGATGGAGATCGCTCGCAGCAGGACTGCTTCCAGCCAGCCTGGCAGGTTGGCATTGAGCCGGGAGGGGGCTTTCGGGCGATGAAATACCGGGGTTTGAAAACGCTCAATCTGCCCGTGCGGCAGACGGCCTGTCAGTGCCTGGTACAGAGTCACGCCCATGGCGAAGATCTCTGTGCGCTCACTGGCAGGTGCTCCGTGAAATCGCTCCGGAGCCAGGTAGCTCGCAGTACCTGCGCGGGAGGTGATCGAGAAGACCTCCGCGGCACTGCCCAGATCCACCAGTTTGAAGCTCAGGGCGTCTCCATCCCGCTGCACGAGGAGGTTCTCCGGCTTGATGTCCGCATGCACCAGGTCCAGCTTTAACAAGGCCGTCGCGGAGCGTGTCAGGAATTTGCCCAAAGCCACCGCTTCATCCACGTGCAGTCTCCGCGTTGTCAGCAGAGTCGCCAGGCTCGGCGCATTCACAAACTCCATCACATAGTACCGCATCGTCGCCTCGGCGGGCTCTTGTGCCCGCACGAAGCTGTCGGAACTCAACCGCGTTGCATTCCACACTTCCCGCACATAGGCGTTCAAGTGCTGCTCGCTCTCGATCGCCTCCACCGGGGCAAACTTCAAAACCACCTGCGTGCCCTCTTTTTCAGCGAGCCAGACCCGGCCTGTCGTCTGCAGCGGGCGGATCAGGGAATAACCGTCCACCACTTCCCCTTTGGTCAGGGCGGCGGGAATCGCCAGAATGCGTTCGCTCATGGCGCGGAGTTTGCCGGTTTGGGCAATGTCGATGACGATGGCGCTCATGTCATCGAGCGTCTCGGTTTTGGCCGTGGATCGCGCACCTTGCACAATCGTGCGGGCGCTGCTGCGCTTGTCCAGCGCCACTGCCAGAGTCGCATGCTCGTAGTGGTTGCTCACCCCGTCGGAGCAGAGCAGCGCCACATCTCCATCCTGCACCTGGGCTTCGAACAGATGCGGCTCGATGTCGGGGGCCATGCCCAACGCCCGCGTCAGCACGTTGTGGCGCACCTCGTCGATGTGATCCTGCGAAAGCACCCGCAGACTTCCTTCACGTCCCAGACAGATGCGGGAGTCGCCCACATTCACGCCGTAGAGGCGGTCACCTTCAATCACCGCCACCGCCAGAGTGGAGACCATCTCGGCGCGCTCGTATCGCGCCATGGATTCCTGGTAGAGCATGCGGTTCAGCAGCTTCGTGAATTCTCCCAGCGCCCGCGACGGATCCCAGGAGCGGGGCCTCGCCTCATAGTGGTTCACCAGGGAGGTCACCGCCCGTTGGGCCGCCTCCCTTGCAGGCTGGCCAGTACCCGCCCCATCCGCCAGCACGGCGATCACCGTTTCACCCCATGCCTTCACAGCAAACGCGTCGGAGGAAGGAGTGTCCTTCTCCCGGGCCATGCCGTAGCTGCTGGGTAGAATCTTCATGAAAGGGATGCTGGGAAAGATGGGTTAAAGGAAATGAATTGAGGTGGCTTAGATGCGGGCTTCCGTCAGGGCACCCCAGGTGGTGCGCCAGCGGTTCTTCACCAGTGCCAGGCCGCCGATGGCCAGGACGCACAGCCCGGCGAAGATCAGGAATCCCACGCTGCACGAGCCCGTGGCGTTTTTGGCATAGCCCAGAGATGTCGCCAGGTAGAATCCACCCACCCCGCCCCCACAGCCTACCAGGCCCGTCATCACTCCCAGGTCTTTGCCAAAGCGTTGCGGCAGCAGTTGGAAGACGGAACCGTTGGCCATGCCCAGCGCTCCGCTGATCACAAGGAAGATGATCAGATTGCCGATTTGATGATGGGTCATCGCAGCAGCCACGAGCCCGATCGCCGCCACACTGTAGAATCCCAGCAGCGAACGAATGCCGCCGAACCGGTCAGCCAGGCCACCCCCCACCGGCCGCAGCACAGCCCCTACAAAGGTGCACATCGCCGCATAGTCACCAGCGTGCACCGCCGTCAGGCCAAATTCACTTTTGAAGTACAGCACGTAGTAGCTGGCCAGCCCCACGAATCCGCCGAAACTCACCGTGTAGTAGAAGCAGAACCAGTGCGCGTCTTTCTCCTTCAGCAGGTTCACATAGTCGCGCAGCTTCTTCTTCTTGAACTCTCCCGGTGCTTCTTTGGAGATCAGAATGTAGGCAATGAACACCAGCACGGCGGGGATCAAGGAAAAACCAAACACACTCTGCCAGCCGTAGGCGTTGGCCAGACGTGGGGCGATCAGGCTGTCCAGCACCACACCCACATTGCCTGCTCCCGCCAGGCCCATCACCACCCCTTGCAAACGTGGGGGATACCAGCGTCCTGCCTGCGGCAGTGCCACGGCAAAGCTCGCTCCGGCAAATCCCAGCACAAAGCCAAGCGCCAGCACCGTTGCAAAGCTGGGCACGCCCAGCAGCCATGCCGCAGCCAGACCTGCCATCACGATGATCTGGGCCAGCACTCCGGTTGTTTTGGCGCCGATCCGGTCCACGAGAAGCCCCAGCAGCAGCCGGAGAATTGCTCCTGATAGAATGGGCACCGCGACCATCAGGCCTTTTTGTCCGGCGTCCAGATGCAGAGACTCTCCGATCTGGGCCCCCAGGGGACCAAGAACGGTCCACACCATGAAGCTGAAGTCAAAGTACAGGAAGGTGGTGAGCAGTGTCGGCCAGTGGCCGGAGTTCTTGAGGTCGGCGAGTTTCATGCGATGACAGGGGAAAGAGAGGAGGTTTTCTTCACAGCGGGCGAGATCCCAGTCTTGGGCTTGGCCAGGCCTTTGGCCTTGGCGCGCTTGGCCCCAGGCTTTTGCTGGAGGGCCCGGTGGTAGATGTCGGACCTCCAGCAATCTGCGGAAGCCTGCGCGGCTTGGTTCTGCAAGGCCGGGGACACGAGCCCGTGGCGGACAAACTCGCCCAGCAACCAGCCAGCCTTTTCCAGGGAGGGCACATTCGCGTCCCGGCGGTGGAAGATGTGGAAGTTCTCGCTCGAGCGCTTCTGTCTCGTCCCGTCGTCAAACGGGCCGATCAGCGAAAGCGCCAGCACGCCGGGATCCACTCTCAGATGACCTCCGCCTGTGAGCACTTCAATGATGCGAAGCCGGTTCTCAGGGCGGTCGCAGTATTCACAAGCCTCGTGCAATGCACGGATGATGGCCGCCAGCGCCTCAGGGTCAGACTGGGCAAAGGGCTCGGTCGTCAGCAGCACCTTCTCCGGGTGCCCTGGCATGATGTCTTCACTGATCGCCGGGCACCAGCCCGTTCTGTTGGCGATGGACAGAGAGTTCCACGGTTCGCCCACGCAATATCCGTCAATCAATCCAGCGCTCAGGGAGCCAGCCATCTGCGTGGGTGGCAGCACCACCAGTCGCACATCGCGGTCAGGATCAATGCCCCCGCTCTTCAGCCAGCGGCGCATCATGAAGTTGTGCGAGGCCGTTCTGGCCACAATCGCGAACGAGTACAGCCGCGAAGGCGTGCTGCGGATCAGCTTCTGCAAAGAGGCCGCATCGCGCACTCCACGCTGCCAGAGATCCATGCTCAGGGTGATCGCATTGCCATGCAGGTTGAAAACAAAAGGGCAGATCGCAGGGCAGGACGCACCTTCCAGTCCCAGCCGCATCGACAGAGCCAGACCCGCAATCGAATGCGCCGCGT
>JBGGMQ010000816.1:0-2997 GCA_041287975.1 Verrucomicrobium sp.
ATGCTCATCGAATGAAAGGGAGTCGATGCTCTACCACATTACCGGATCTACGCCTCTGGCAGCTCCTTCTTCACCCCCTCATCCAAGGGAATCTTGTTCTCTTCAGTTCCCGACTCGTCCATGAGCACCGTCAGATGCACTTGCAGTTCTCGCTTCTTCGCGTCATGAGTTGTGACGGAGATCAGGTTGTGAGTTTCCCGGGATCCGATTTCATGTTGTAGAGCTCCGCCATGTGGCGGTCTTCGCCGTCATCACCGTGGGGGCGGTGGATGCACTTCCAGTTATTGACGCGGATGTTGGGGGAGTAAGGAAATTGAGCCTCGTAGTTGTATCGTTTTCATATGCAGCCGGGGGAAGCCGTATGTCGCTCGCCCAAAGGTGGCTACGCACTTGTCAGTGCCGTGTGACAGTCGCTTTCCCAGATAATGCCTCGGTGATAGCGAGCATCTCCGCAGATTGGGTGGCGTTGAACATGCCCATTAACACAACGCGGGTGAGTGAAGGCATCGAAGCAAAAGTGGGAATGCTGGCGCGGGTTATTCGGCCCGAGGACATTCTGAGAGTTTCAAGGTTTGGGTGGCCCGCCAAGTGAGCTAAGGAAGCGTCCGAAAACTTCGCGCCATCCAAGTCAATGGTGGTGAGGCGAGGCATGTCGCGCAACGCTTCACAAACCTGGGTGGCGTCTGCCTCAGTCTGTCCGCTGAACCGCCAGGAGAACCTTATGTCAACGTATGTTACATTTGAGAATTTGCGTAAGGCTTCAGGGAATCCGGGGCGGATAGATCTGACCTCTCTAAGCCGGACAGGAGGACCTGGAGCTCCAAGAAGCATGTAGAGACGCTGTTTGAGAGCTAAGGCACCTGGATCATTCGCATAGTGGTTGTCCACAAAACTCTCTAGCTCATCCGTCAAAAAATGAGGAGCCCAGCGAGGCGGAGAAAACTGCGGGTCTAGCGGCTTGCCATCAAATGTCTGCTGAAGATTGGTGAACATGCCAAGTATCATTTCCCCGCGCAGGTGAAGCAGTCCAAGCGAGACGAGGATCACCGCAGTGAGGACCAGGAAAATGCGCTTTGGCGTGATTTTCATGGTGGTCAGGGGTAAATGGTTATCCGGCATCCCGTCTCGGCTGGTATGCTCACGATGTTCTTCGCAGCCCAAACAATATTGCAGCTTTTGTCCAAGCGCAAGGTTTGGAGGGGCAACCCTCTGCCTGTGCGCATAGTATGGGTATTCGCAAGCTTGGCATTTCGCAGTAGTGGACCTTACTATACAGTCCATTGTATGCCGGGGCGCGCTCCCATTGAACGCTTTAGCGACTCTACCGCAATCCGCTCATCGAGCTCGCTCAAGAATCAGCTTTACTGAGCCGTCCGGGGCGTCGGATTTGCTGGGGGTGCCGAGGATTCGAGCGGCAATGCCTTCAGAGGTCGCTTTAATGACCAGTTCAAGGTTCCCCCCGACCCGTGTCACCGTCAGTTGTTGCTCCAACAAGGGGAGCGCGCCCGGTGGGAAGTGGTCGTTTGTCGGTACTAACTCAAACACGCTTGAGCTTGAGGGCTTGGATCGTGAAAACACCGAGGTTCCTGCCGAAAACGTCAGCTTGATCTGATCTCCCGAGGAAACGTGCTTTCCGGTAAAGAGGTACGGGTGCTTCGTATGCGGCAGTCCACTGGAGTCGTACATGCCTATGCCGAAATACAGGGAAACCTCGCCATCCGGACTCAAGGTTAACGTGACGTTAAGATCCCTGGTTGGTTGACCCTTTTCGTCTTTGAGGGTTCGCTTTTGAGTCCACTGGCCATACAAGGAAGCCGATGCGGCGCCATTGTTCTTGGACGACCCTTTGGCAAGGGCAGGCTCTGCCTCCGGTGGGGTTTGCCCCTTGGCAGAGAAAGTCAAAATGCAGATGAAGAGAAGCGCTGAGATGGCGGTCGCGGACCGGGCATGGCGAGCACCAGATTGAGCAGCGTCTCGCAGCGATGTTGCTCCAACTATGGAGAGTTGCTTGGGAAGGTTCACTGTAATCATAGAATTTTTTCCCCGTAGTTCTGTCAAGTGTCAGCGTTGCTGGACAGTCACTTTGCCGGACAGGGCCTTGGTTATTGCGAGCGTCTCTTCAGAAGGGGCAGTGTTCCCGACTCCCGTCATCAACAACAAAGTGTCGAGAGAAGGCATCGAAGCAAAAGTGGGAATGCTCGCGCGGGTTATTCGGCTGGCGGGCAGCCTGAGCGAATCAATCTTGGGGTGACCCGCGAGCCGGGCAACAGAAGCGTCCGTAAACTGAACTCCAATCAAGTCGATGTAAGCAAGGCGCGGCATGTCGCGCAAGGCTTCGCAGACCTGAGTGGCTTCCACCTCAGTCAGTTCAGTTGACTGGGACGAGAACCATACTTCAACGGATCTCGCATCTGAGAGCTTCCTCAAGGCATCGCAAAACTCTGGGCGGATAGATTTCACATTGGTAAGCCGGATGGGGGGAATCCTGGCCCCCAGAATAATGTAGAGGCGCTGTTTGAGAGCAAAGGCCCGCGGATCATTCCCATGGTGCTTATCCACGTAGCTGTCAAGTTGGTTGACCATCACTCGGGGAACCCAACGAGGAGGGCTGAACTGGGGGTCAAGGCTGTTGCCATCAAATGTTCGTTGAAGATCGGCGAACTTGCCTAGAATCATTTCCCCGCGCAGGTGAAGAAGTGCCAAGGCGACGAAGATTACGGCAGCGAGGGCGAGGAAAATGCGGCGCGGCTTGCTTTTCATGGGAACAGATGGGCATATACCCTAAAAGCAAGTGTGCCACGAGGACTTTTCCGTCAATCGTGCATAGAGAAAACGGCGCTCAGTCTATTGGAAGAGACCAGGAGACGTGCTCGTATCTTTCGAAGACCATCGCACTCAGTTTCAGTTGTTCGGGCCTGAAGATTCCGGCTCAGGGTTGCCGAGCCTATTTCCTCTTATCTCGGAACTCGGAAAGCACCCACGTCAAAGACGCCAGAC
>JBGGMQ010000817.1:0-3478 GCA_041287975.1 Verrucomicrobium sp.
GACTTCACTTCTGCGCCACCCACCCTCCAGCGGCCTCAGGGCGACCAGTTGCTGGACTGGCCCTACTTCAAACTGGCCCGGTGGTCGATGTCCAAATTTGAAGGACGTTCCGTGCCGAAGGGGGCTCGCTTCTGCATCGGAGCCGTGGTGGAGGGGGAGATCTCCTGGCGCAGAGGAGGCACCATGAAAGCCGGGGACTTCTTCCTTGTGCCCGCCTGTCTTCCCGACAAAAACCGGAGCTTCAAGTGTACCAGTGTCCAGGCCAGCATCCTCTGGGTGACGCTGTGATGCACCGTGGGGAATTTGCCCGGGATTGTAATGGATTTACCCTCTTTTGCTTGACCGCATAGGCTCACCATGATGAATTTCGGAGAGCTATTGATTTTTCGATTTTCAAGCCATGAAGAAGCCATCCATCCTCCTCCTAGCCGCCCTGTCCCTTGGCGGATACACCCTGCTTGCCCAAACCCCTGCGGCTCCTGCGGGCGACAAAGTGGACTTCGAGAAGCAAATCTTCCCCATCTTCAAGGAAAAGTGCCTGAAGTGCCATGAAAGCGAGCACACGGATGCCACGGGCAAGCTCAAAAAGCCCAAGGGCGGCCTCATCATGGACAGCATTGCTGGCCTGAAGAAGGGCGGCAAAGAATCCGCTGAGAAGACCCTCATCGCTGGCAACGGCGCAGAGAGCTCCCTGTACAAGGTGACCACGCTGCCCTCTTCTGACGACATGGCCATGCCCCCTGAAGGCAAGGGTGACCCCCTCACTGATGCTGAGAAGGCTTTGCTCAAAAAGTGGATCGACGGTGGCGCTGACTTCGGCACCTGGAAGGGCAAGTAATCGGCCAATCCGCTTGCTGACGTGTTTTCACTGCCCGGCCTCTCTCAAAGGGGCCGGGCAGTTTTGTTTTCGAAGGTGACGACGGGAATTAAATGCGCCGCAAGCTGCACAAATGCCTTGCACCCTTTCCCGCTGAGGTTACTCTCCCGGCCCTCTTTTAACGGCATACCTTTTATCCAGTCATGTCCCAGCATCGTAGTCTCAAGTCTTCCGGCGGTTCCGTCGGTGCCAAGCGCAGCGTTCTCAAGCGCGGCGAGCGCATCAAGCTGATGAAATCCCGTGGCCAGTGGAAAGAGGGGCGTAGCCTCTACAATCTGCCCAAGACCAAGCCGGAGGCCTAACCCTCCAAGCGTGCGCCTTAATCGCTATCTAAGTTCCTGCGGCCTCGGCTCTCGTCGGGGTTGCGAGCAGTTGGTTCGCGATGGCAGAGTCATCCTGAACGGGAAGACCTGCACCAATCTCTCCACCGACGTCAGCGAGTCTGACGAGGTGGTGGTGGACGGCAACAAAGTCCGTCCGGACAAAGGGGTGGTGATCGTGCTGCACAAGCCTCGCGGCTTGGTTTGCAGTCGTCGTGATGAACGCGACCGCGACACGATCTACAGCCTTCTGCCCGAGAAATTCCACACCCTGCACCATGTGGGGCGTCTGGATAAAGAGAGCGAAGGACTCCTCCTCCTCACCAACCGTGGCGAAGTATCCCAGCGGTTGCTCCATCCCAGTCAGGGCGTGGAGAAGGAATACGAAGTGATTTCCGAGACTCGCTTCGATCCCGACCATCTCATCAAGCTGACCAAGGGCTTCCACACGGAAGACGGGTTCATCAAGGCCGAACGCGCCTGGATGATTGGTGACTACAAGATCGGCGTCGTGCTCAAGCAGGGCCTGAAGCGGCAGATCCGCCTCATGCTTTATTTCCTCGGCTACGAGGTCAAGCGCCTCATTCGCGTCCGCATCGGCAACCTTTCCATCAAAGGCCTTTTGGAAGGCAACTGGAAGGAACTGACCGACAAGGATGTCGAGAAGTACCTGATCAACCCGCAGTCCAAAGACCGGCCGAAGACCAGCACTCCCAAGACGGCCTCCGTCCGCAAGAGCCTGGAAATTCACCGTGGCAACATTGCCAAGCGCGCCCGTCGTGCTGGTAAAGCGCCCGGCCCGAACAAGACTCCTGGTCCGAATCCGAAATCCGGCCCCAAAGATCCAAGGCTGGATGACAGCGATGTCAGGCCCAAGAAGGGGCCTCGCACCAGCGGTCGCACCACCAGCGGTCGCACTCGCATCACGCGGAGCGGTCCTGTCCAGGATGGCCCCGCGCACACCCCGACCCCGAGAAGCGGTCCCTCCAGGGACGGCGCTCCCCGGTCCTCCCGCAGCGGTCCTCCTAAAAAAGGTGGCTCGCCTCGCAGTGGCGGAAAAGGAGGCAAAGGTGGCAGCACCGGCCGCCGCCCTCCGCGCCGCAACGGTTGAGTGAAAGAGTCTGAGTGGGCAGGTGTCAGTTAACCTCAGGGCCGACGCCCTGCTTTCAGCCTCAATCGCTGAAAACTTGAAACTGAAAACTTCAAACTCTTAGTCGCATGCCCATCGACTTCGATGCCCTCTGGAAGCATGTCATCGCAGAGTGCTCCCCCAAGCACCTCTCCGTGCATGGGGCCGATCATTGGCGTCGGGTGGAGCGCAATGCGATCGTCCTCGCCACCCAGACGGGAGCGTCAGTAGATGTCGTCCGCCTGTTTGCCCTCTTCCACGACTCCCAGCGGATCAATGATGGCTTCGACACCGGGCACGGCGAGCGTGGAGCCCTCTATGCCCGCACCTTGCGAGGCACAGCTTTTGATTTGGAGGACGACGACTTCGAGCTTCTCACCTATGCCTGCCACTGGCACACGGATGGACTGCACCATGAAGATCCCACCATCGGGACTTGCTGGGATGCGGACCGCCTGGATCTCGGGCGGGTCAGCATCATCCCGAATCCGAAGTTCATGAGCACCGAGTTCGGGAAAGAGATCGCCCGCCACGGCTCCATCCAGCCCTGGGCGCATCTGGCCCCACCCATCTGGTAAGTGCGCCTCGCGCCGATGCCGTCAGTCGCTGAAAACTGAAAACTCCACCCGCACCGTTCTCCTTGTCTTGAGTGCCTCTCTATGAGAGACTTCCGTCCGCATGGCCGAGGCGGATTTTCGCGTTGTCGTTGGGGACGGGGTGATTGAGCACCATCGGCCTGATGGCATCGTCGAAACGATCCGCCGTGACGAATTGATGGCCGTGGTCATCGAAACCAACAATCTCGGCCCCTTCGCCACGGATGTGTTCTGGCTTCTGTTGGGGGAGCGGGAGGGCAAGCCCTGCGGCTGCTACATTCCTGCCGGGGCCACGGGCGAAGATGATCTCTTCAAAGAGCTGCAAAAGCTGGCAGGCTTCGACAACGCCGCTTTCATCGATGCCATGGCATCCACTGACAATGCCCGGTTTGTGGTCTGGCGGTGTGAGTCCGAGGGCTCACCTCGCTCACCGATCATCGACTAGGTTGAGTATCAAAGTAGTGCCGGTCCCGCCTTGCGCATAGGCGTCAGGATAAGAAATCTCCGCGACGGAAACTTCGTCAACTCGCGTGTCCAAACACTTCCAACTGCTCCG
>JBGGMQ010000818.1:0-3756 GCA_041287975.1 Verrucomicrobium sp.
GCGGAGTTTCCGCGTGCCCCTGGTCCCTTTGCTACCCAGCGCACTTTCTGCGTGCCTGCTTTTGCTTTGTTGAGCCCATGTCACCATGGCTTCTCTGTACGGAGGCAGCGGATGCGATCTCCGAGGAAGGTTACGCAATGACCACACTGGAACACAAAGAATCCATTCGCGTCACAGTTAGGGGGGTGCGAGCATTCTTTTATGCCCACTCCGCACCGGGCTCGCCATGACTGACGCCGATTTCCAAAACCTGATCGAATTGCTCGCCGACGAGACCCCGCTGGAGCAGGTCTTTGAACAGGTGGACCCAGAGTCGCTCACGCTACCTCAGCGCAAGGAACTGGCGCTGTACTTGCGAACGCAGGCCTTGATTCGCGAGGAAGTTGCAGGCGGAGACGCCTTCGTACGCCGGGTCATGGCCTGGGTGGATGCCGCGGGCAAAGATGCCTTTACGGCAAAGGTGATGGACTCCCATGCGACGGCACGAGCCCAAGCCACCGCAGCCACGCCTGCCCCACCGGACACTCAGGCATCAACAACGCGCCCAAAGAGAAATCTCGCGCCCTGGTGGGTGGCTTTGGCGGCGTGTGTGGTGGCCACAGCCTCCTGGTGGCGGCCTGCCAGTCCCTCCTCCGCAACTGGCAACGCACATCTGGCAGTGAACAACGCGGTGGCAGTGCTGGTGGACGAACTGGACGCGGCCTTCGCGAACGGGCAGTCGCCGCAGAAGACGGGCTTTTCCCCCGGCACTTACAAACTGGAGACAGGACTGGCCCATGTTCGCATGATCAATGGCACGGACCTAGTGCTGAAGGCCCCAGTGGCGTTTGAGATTGAGGATCCCATGCGCATCCGCCTGCGCCAGGGAGACATGCGGGTGGTGGTGCCAGACACGGCCCATGGCTTCATCGTGGCGACGGAGGGAGTGGACTATCAGGACTTGGGCACCGAGTTCGGCGTGAGTGCGGAAGGTGGCTCCAGCCAGATGCATGTCTTCAACGGCCAGGTGGACGTGCTGAAGCAGGCGGATGGGACGAAGATGGAATCGGTGACTCTGGGCCAGACGGTGGCGTTTGCCCAAGGCACGCTGAGCGCGACAGAGGCACCGGACAAGGACCGCTTCCCCAGCGCCAGTGACATCAGCATGCGGCGCTGGTCGCAACTGAGTGCGGGCTGGCGTGATGACCCCGCCCTGCTCTGCTACTACACTTTTCAAAAAGATGCCAACCGCCCCCGGGAGCTGCAAGACGCCAAGTCTGGCGGGGTACCGATCCATGCGAACATCAAGGGTGCGCGCTGGGTGACGGGTCGCTGGCCGGGCAAGGATGCGCTCTTCTTTGACCACGATGACGACCAGGCGGAGGTGGAGATCCCTGGCGAATATGCGCAACTTACGGTGGCAGCCTGGGTGCTGCTGGATCGGTTTGACTTCCCAAACAACGCCATCTTCGCCTCCAACGGGTGGGAGGCGGGCGACTTCCACATGAATCTCAATGGTCAGGGTCGGCTCTTTGGCGGCACGTATCCGCGCACTTACTACACGCAGGTCACTGAGGAAGTGGTGCAACCGGGTGTGTGGTCCCTAGTGGTCCTGGTGAGCGATGAGAAGGCCAAAACCGCCCAAGGCTGGATCAATGGCCGCCTCGCCTACTCCGGAAATATCCAGAACGTGTGGGGCATCCGCCCCGGCATTTGCCGGATCGGTGGCTGCAATCCCAAGGAGGGTGAGGGCAACCCCATCCGCACGCTCCGAGGCCGCATCGACGAGCTCTTCGTCTGGAAGCGCCCGCTGGGCAAGGACGAGATCAACAAGATGTATGAGGAGGGCCGCCCCTCCTTGCTGGAAGGTTCCCGCCGTCCGGCCACTACCGACGCGCCCTGATCCACCCTTTCCTTGGCTTTTTCTTGCAAGTAACAGGACGAAAATGACCAAGACGCCCTCTCGCTCATAGATGAAGGTCTCTTCGCACGTTTAGCACGTTCATTGCTACCCCCCCTCAGTCGCTCACCTGGATCTCTCACCTCGTCCAGAGTTTGTATCTCTCACCCGACTCAACGCTCACCTGCCACCCGCCATGCCGCTGATACCCGCAGAAACGCTAAACCAGGCCCAAGCCGGAGATTTGAAGGCGCAGGCGACCTTCGTCCATTTTTACCAGCGGGAAGTACGATCCTTCGTCTCCATGCTCACGGCAGATGTGGGAGCGATAGATGACCTGGCTCAAGAGACGTTTCTGCGTGCGCTGGACCGGCTTGACCGCATCCAGCAACCGGAGAGCACCGGAGCCTTCCTCCGCGGCATTGCCCGCAATGTGGCCCTGGAGCATGCCCGTCGCCAACGTCGCCAGTCCGAGCGGGCCCAGAAGTTCCTGAACATCATGGAAGACCTCGCTCCCGATGATACTCAGGACGACTGGTGGTCAGACGACACAGAGCTCACGGGAGCCCTGCGCACCTGCATGGGCAACCTCCCGGAGAAGTCCCGCTCCATCCTCGACTGGCGCTACCGCGAAGACTGCGACGCCACCGAGATCGCCACCAGGTTGAATACGACTTCCACGGCGATTCGCGCGACGTTGAAGCGCGTCCGCGTTACCCTGTGGCAGTGCATTCGCGGGCGGTATGAGACTGCGGGCGTGAGAGGCTGAGGAAAAGCAAAGGGTCAAGGGTAAGGGAAGAGGGACAAGGGAGGCGCTAGGCGTTGCTAGTGAGCCACTTGTGCGGGCCTCTTTAAGAACATTCAAGGCATCTAATTTGCCTGACTCAATTCTAAAAATTCTGTCTAATCCTTTCCCTAGGTGCCCCAGACCGCATTATCTTGTCAATCTCATCAGAAATCTTGTAAATCCTGTCTGAAAAAAGTGTCGGCCAGTCCCTTCGGCATTCTTTCTGCGTGAACGTGGAATTCTCCCTCATCGCCTTGCACGGCGTCCATCCCGTGTGTAAGCGTGGAGGTTCGCGCTTTCCACAGCGCTCCAAAGACGCCCCCCTATGCCTAGCGCTGCAGAAGTAGAATCATTCCTGGCTCCTATCGATCCCGCGGTCATCACCGCCGCCAGAACGCTTGTCGAAAAAGGCCGGGTCCGGCTGGAAGGACACACCCACGGCTCGATCGAAGGCCGGGTGAAGATGGAGGAAGACACGGTGCGGGTAGCCCTCACCCGCAAGGGCCTGCTCTGGGAGGCCGACAGCGATGCGGAGGAGGAAGAAGTGCACCACCTGGCTGCTGCCGCCCTGATCATGGAAGCCGAAGGCCAGCCAGAGATGGAGTCTGCGGTGACCGTGCCGGAGAAGTCTCTCAACGAGATCGTGGAGGAGAAGCTCTCCCGCCAGCTGACACCTTCTGAGGAGCAGTACCTCGCCAAAGTGGAGAAGCGTTTCGAACGCTTCCGTGCCCTAGGAGAGATCCATGACCATGACCTGGTTCGGCTGAACTCCCGCTGGCCAATCCAGAGCTATGATCCGCTGAAACTCTGGCCAGAGCCACCGAAGGATGTGCTGGAATTCTGGAACTATCTTGCGGCCGCCCTGCTGGAGCGGAAGCTGACGTATCCCGCCTTTCTGGAGAATGTGACCGACTTGATCGGCACGCGCTCCCGCCTCTCAGCCTGGCGCGAGCAGGAGGACCTCCACCGCAGGGCGGAACTCATTCGCGAGTTTTCCCAACGCGAGGCTCCTCTGCCGGTGCAGCGGGAACTCCGCCTGTTGGTGACGCCCTCGGAGGCCCGCATCCAGGTGCGTGATCCGGAAGCAGAA
>JBGGMQ010000819.1:0-6799 GCA_041287975.1 Verrucomicrobium sp.
TTGCAGAAGTTCACATCCACACCTGGCACTGCAAGCATGTCGCGCAAGGCATCGACTTCTCCGCGACTGGCGTGTACGAGCAGCTGGTTGCCCTGAACCATCCTCTGGTCCTCCTGGGTGAGGTTGCCGCGCTCGTTGTACGGGAGCGGAATGCATTGCTCTGACACTACTGCGGAGGCATCTTCGCTCCAGAAAAGCCTGTCAATACTATTAACCGT
The DNA here is from genome assembly GCA_041287975.1 of Verrucomicrobium sp. Classification (GTDB taxonomy): domain Bacteria; phylum Verrucomicrobiota; class Verrucomicrobiia; order Verrucomicrobiales; family Verrucomicrobiaceae; genus Verrucomicrobium. The sequence continues at coordinate 219 of JBGGMQ010000819.1, forward strand.
CAGACTGTACAGGGAGGAGAGCCCCTGCTCATTTCTATTCAAGGCCACGCAGTCCTTCATGAAGTTCAGCATGTCAAACATACCCGATCCTATCGCAAAGCTCCAGTGCCCGCCAACAAAGTTGATATTCAGACCAGCATTAAGGTGCCTGGGCCAAGTGGGATCACTGTTCATGCGTCGAATCAAGCCCTCGATCCCCTTGCCGGCAAAGCACGCGAAGAAGACGATGTTTTTCACACCCTTTTCAGCGAGGAGACGAATGACGTCGGCCGTCGGGACTTGCGATCCGTCCCCCAGGGTGATCATGTGACATTTAAGGATTTCATTCCAACCTCCATGGCAGTCCACCATTGCGAAACCACCATCCTGCTGTGGAAGGTCCTGCAAGTCTTTCCAACTCTTGCTCTGAGGCCCGTCCACGAGATGCCGAAGTTCGATGTCACCGTCCAGGGCCATCGAGTACAGTTGGTCAATCGGGGAGAGCAGGTCAGCCCCAACTATCAGCAGGCCTTTCGAAAAGGTGGGGGGAGCGGCTGGGCAGACGGCACGACTGCCGGGTCCGTCAGAATTTCCAGCGGCTCGATGATCTTTTCCTTGTCAGATCCACATTGAACGGCCGCAGCAACAGGCTTGTCACCCCACTTGTTGGCAAAGTTCGCGAGAGTTTTTATTTCCTTAAATCGACGTGTTACAAACGCTTGAAAGATTCTGGTGTTGGCATGCGAAACGGCCAGCTGCAGCGGGGGCACACCGTTCTTGCCGCATTTGGTGGTGTTCACCCGACCGACTTGCAAGAACGCCTCTACGACGAGATCATGGCCACTCTCGATGGCGAGACACAACGGAGTTTGACCCTGTTTATCTTCCTCATTATCGTCGATACGATCATCGAAATGCAAGAACTCGTTGACTGCTGACACATGGCCTTTGGCCACTGCTACAGCGAAGGCGCTCACTCCGGAGGCGTTGACAACATCCACTTTGACAACAAAATTGCCCAGCAGATACCTGACTACCTCATGGTGCCCCCTGCTCGCCGCCAGGAACAGTGGCGTGGCACCGCTGCGATCTTGACTATTGACATCCGTTTTCCGCTGTTTCACCAGCATCTCGACGAGATCCATTCGATCGAATTTTGCTGCAGCATGGAGAGGTGTGCGACCCATTTTGTCCGACTTGGTCACATCGATTTCGGGCCGACTCAGCAGCATCTCCACGATGGCCGTACGACCTTCACAGATGGCTGTGAGAAGGGGGGTGAAACCGTTTTTGTCCGCCAAGTTGATGAGAATGCCCGGTCGCTTCACCAACAGTTCGACTACCTTCGCGTGGCCGTCCTGCGCCGCCCAAAACAGCGGTGTGGAGCCGTCCTTGCTCTGCCTGTTGACCAGAATACCTCTTTCTGCCAGCAGAAGACCCACAGCTTCAAAGTACCCCCAGTTTGCCGCGGCAGCCAGCGGGGTCAGGCCGTCATCGTCCGCCTTGTTGATCTGAATGCGGGGATGTCTCAACAGCTCTTTCAAGGCATTGGAATCGCCATCTGCCGCCGCCCGGTCAAGGTCCTCCGCAGTGGTGCGGTCATTTTGTTCTACTTCTTGTTTTGACTGGAAGCTTTGCTTCCTGGCTTCTTCCAATATTGCCGCAATTTCGTTGTATCCATTCTCAAGTGCGATCTTGATTGGCTTAGTCAAATCGGAGGAGAGGGTCGCCCCGTGGTCGAGCAGACGCCTGACCACATTCAGGTGGCCATTTTCAGCCGCTACATCCAGGGGTGTAGCACCGGCAGCATTCGTTGAATGCACATCAACGTCCGGATGTTGCAACAAGATGGCAACCACCTCCACGAACCCGTGTTCCGACGCAGACAGAAGGGGGGAGTCTCCGTTGCTGGACTTCTTATTCACGTCGATGTCTGTATGTTGCAACAGCACGCCGACCACCTCAGTATGCCCTGCCTGCGCCGCAGCCTGCAAAGGCGCACCATCATTGACATCCATTCCCGGACATTTGACCAGCAAATCCGTGATGGCTGGATGATTGGACCGGACTGCACCATACAATGCGACAGCAACGTCGCTGGTGCTGACCTGGATTCCATCCTGTTGGAGCAGCCATGTCACGGTGGCCAGCTGGCCACCTGCTGCGGCAGCGGGAAGAACTGAGCCTTTGAGGATACCTGAAGGGCCCTCTCCTGCCCCCTTGGTCAGAATATTCGTCATGCCTGCCATGTCTCCGCGGCAGGCGTGATCGAGCAGTTGGTGGTACAAGATCTTTTCTTTGTCCAGCTGGCTGACATCGCCCCGCTCGTTTTCCAGCGGCGGCTGACGAACCGCTGCGACCAACTGGCCGTCTGACGCGCAACGGGACAGAGTGGCAATGACATGGACTGTCTTGCGCTGCATGGAATCACCCGCCGCCTTGTTTGCAATGACCGCAAAGTCCTCCACCCGGTTTTGCATGTCAAAGTCACTGGATTCTGAAGGATACCATGCGTCCCCATCCACAAAGGTGATCTTCAGGCCGAGATGGACCGAATCGAGCCAGACAGGATCTCTGTTAAGCTGCCGTGCCAGGCCGTCAACTGCCATGCTGCCATTCTTCACGAAGAAAGTGATGTCACGCACACCCATCTCAGCGAGGTTGCGGATAATCACCGATGTAGGGACACCCTCCCCTCCCCCTAATATCATCTTGTGACAATTGAGGGTGCCATCCCAAGTCGCCTCGCCGGTGACCAGTGCGAAGGCCATATTCTCTTCTCCGAAGCTTTGCAATTCCTGCACGCTCATGTTCTGAATGCCATTACCACATTGCAGTAGTTGAACCCCGAATGCAGTGGCATCCTCCAGGAGATGGGGCGCAGGGGAGCGTACGCCAGGGCCTCTGACGACAAGGCCCATCCCATCAATGCACTTGGGAAGGGGTCGAGCAGGATTCATCCGCGTCAACTCTTGCAGCGGCTTGAGAACTCTTTCGAGGTCAGCGCCGCACCGGGCGGCAACTTCCAGAGGGGTGATGCCCCATTCGTCACGGGCATTGGCCATCCTTGCCATCTCGTCAGCACGCAGCTTTGCAAACAATTCGAAAACCTCCGGATCCGGACGGGCAACAGCAAGATGCAGCGCGGTGGCATTGTTCTTGCCCAGAACGCCGGTCCTCACCCGCAAGTCGCTCAGGAGCATTCTGATGATGGGGATGTTGCCCGACTCCACAGCGAAGCAAAGAGGTGTTTGATGCTGCCTGTTTTGCTTGTTAAGGTCTATGCAATCATTCGCTTTCAAAAACTCTGCGACCACAGACCGATGGTCGTTGGCCAAGGCCATAAAGAACGGAGACACTGCGGAGGCATTGACGGCTGCCACCTCGACAGCCGGATTTTTCAGCAGCAACCCCACGACTTTCCCTTGTCTATTGCGTGCTGCCAAAAACAGCGGGGTGGCTTCGCTGACATTCCCCTTATGCCTCTGTTCGTCAGCCTGGCTCTGTGATGCGGAAGTGCCGGGGCAACGAGCGTTGACGTCCACACCAGGACATGTGAGCAAAAACGTGACGATCTGCTCATCCCCCAAAGAAGCAGCCAAAGCGAGCGGCGTCCATCCTCCTGGTGGCAGCTTCGCGTTGATCAGAATTTCTTCCGAGCCTTGAAAGAGTTCTTTGATCCTTGGTACGCCTCCACTCTTGATGGCTATGGCCAGCTCCAGAGGGAGCTTGTCGTTGACCTCTTGCACGGCAAGACTTCGGGTGGACATGGGCAGGACTTGCATCGCGTCCTGCATGAAGGATAAAGATGAAGATGGAGGTGAGGATGAAGTCACCTGCACCGGCAAGCGATCCAGCTGGTCCTGGGGATCCTGATAGTTGAAGTCAGCAGCCAAACCCAATGGCTCTTCAGGGCCATTGAAAGGTCATCCTGTGTGAGCAGGTTACAGAGTTCACGCTGGAAGGCTCTTTCCTGAGCATGTCCCAAAACAACACCGGGCGCAGACAGGCGGGCCTCCGCGAGTACCCCCACCAACTCTTCCCTGACCTCAGGTTCGGCGTTGCAAGTCAATGCTGCAGCCAGCAGCAGCACGGTCAGGCCTGGTGACTGAGATAAAAGAACCTCGGCCAGTCTGTGCATCTCAGGCGGCAATGAGGCACCGGGATGCCCTGAAATCTCACCTGAAACAATCGTCAATGCAGGAGGACCATTGTTGGTTCCGTGAAACAAATCTATGAGCGCTCTTCTGTGATCAGGATGGGTCAGCTCAGGCGCAGGACAATTGAACAACCTGCCCAACATTTTCAAGATGCCCTCAGCGGACGAAGGCATCTTGACCCTGTTGGCAGCAGCTGTCGTGGTAGTGATGGGAGCCGTACCGGCAGTGGTGGTAGCACCAGTTGTATTGGTGGTGGCGGTGGTGCTAACGGAGCTGTTCACGGCAGTATGAGGTTCGTTTGAGACGGGCATGGAGTCCGGCCCTGGTGCACAGATTGCTTTTTGCCAGCGAGCAAGCTTGCCACATGAGCAAGATGCCATACCCGCCATCTGACCGTTGAGCCGCCTTTAGTTTCTCTTCACGATCAAAATATCGATGATCGGTACACTTTTAAATCAAACCTCGCGATTACACGTGTTTTTACGATTTCTGATCCAAGTGCAACGCAAAAATGCGAGGGATGAATTTCGCGTCGCACCCTTTAGCTGCCGGACAGAAACCGAACGTCCATTCTTAGTCACGATGCGATTTATCCAGGTCGTCTTGCTGCGTTTTGGGTGCGACAGTCAGCAGGCGACACAGGCGGCAACTTAGCCCACATGACTATTTCGAACAAATTTTGAGAGCTGGGTTTTACATCGTTATGCAATCGTCAGAAGGCGACTTTGCCGCCTTCCCGGTACTTCCCGCTTCCTCCAACAATTTCACTATATCATGGTGCTGATTCTTCCGTGCGATATCAACCGGGTCCTCCTTGTCGCAAGTTAGATCCGCCTTCTTTGCGAGCAGGAGTTTGACTACATCTATGTGGCCTTTGGCCGCAGCGGCATACAGCGCGGTACGCCCCAATGGGGTCCTTCCGTTGACTTCGATTCCATCCACTTCCAAAAGCAACTTGACCACTTCGGTTTGGCCGCTCTCTGCTGCGCCATGCAACGGGTTAACGCCTTTTGAATCCGGTCTGTTGACCGGCACCCCCTCCATGTTCAACAGCTTCGTCACGGTTTTCACCTGTCCCAATTGCGCCGCCATCAGGAGCGATGGCATGTTGCCACGGTCTCGATACCTCAGGACCGGGGCGGACTGCTTTTTCGCCTCTTCCAGCATTTTCACAATCTCTGTGTGTTGTTCTGAGCGGGCTGCTTCAATGGGATCACCGTAGCGGCAATTCAGACCTGCCTTGTTGGCAAGCAGAAGTCTGACGACCTCCAGGTGGCCGTTTTGGGCCGCGACATACAGTGGGGTTGCACCTGCTGAATCTGGCACATTTATCTCGATGCCCTTCTGTCTCAGCAGTACTTCGACCATACCCGTGTGACCTTCCTGCGCCGCAATATAAAGAGGGGTGGCCCCCGTTTGAGTCTTCTTATTGATCAGAATTCCATTCCCTTTCACCAACAGTTCGACCACTTCCTGGCTTCTGCTCCCGGTTTTACCGTAGCCAGCACCGTGCAAAGGCGTGTCACCGTTTACATTCGTCAGATTGACATCGACATCCGGGTGCTGCAAAAGCAGCGCCACAGCTTCCGGAGAGCCCAATCCCACAGCCAACGAAAGGGCTGTGAATCCCTGACTGTCCTGATAGTTCACATTTGTCTCCGGTCGAGCGAGCATTTCTCGCAGTCTCTGCAAACGTTTGGTCTCGGTCGTGTTCGGCTTGGGGGTTGAGCTTGACACTGTCGTCGTTGTGGCTGTGGAGTCGGCAAGGCTCGTTGTTGCTGTTGCTGCTGCTGTTGCTGCTGTTGTTGTGGTGGTGGTCGTTGTTGCAGTGGTCGAGATTGTGCTGGTGGTAGTCGTGGTTGTGGCGGGTTTTATGGGGGCAGCGGGTTCGACGCGGTCGGGGAGAAGGATGTGGTCGGTGCGCTTGAGCAGAAGGTTGCCCTGAACGGTCTTCCTTTGTTCTTCGGTGAGATCTCCACGATCGGCGTCCTTTGGTGACCCGTGGTGCGTCATCACTACTTCTCCTTTTTCCTGATCCCAAGTCAATATGCTCCTGCTGCTGACCGTCAGTCGCTCCATGGAGCCGCCCTCGCCTTTTCCCTTAAGTGCAACGTAATCTCTCATACGGTTATGCAAGTCATATAGATTCGATCCGACGAGCGATTCAGAATGACTGCCAACAAAGGTGATCTCCATGTTGCGATCGAGGGGTTTCGGCCAGTCAGGGTCGCTATTGATGAGTCGGGTGATGCCCTCAGCCCCATTGAGGATGAAGCAGGAGACGAAAGTCATCTTCCGCACACCCTTTTCATAGAGGACGCGGATCACCTCGGAGGTGGGAACCAACTCTTGTTTCCCAAGTTCGAGGGTGTGGTTCTGAAGAGCAACATTCCAGCCACCGTGACAGTCCACAAACGCGAAGGCACCCTCAGGCACAGGGAG
>JBGGMQ010000820.1:0-13799 GCA_041287975.1 Verrucomicrobium sp.
GCAGCCGTGCCGCCAACGCGCGCAGTTCGTCTTCGTCAATCCAGGAGACTTGCATGGCTTTCAGTTTGATCTTTGCTTTGTTGCAGTCCAACGCGCTCTTCGAGCTCCGCAGCCAGTTGGTCAAACATAAGGGCGGCAGGAGGAGGATTGCGGCGCAGGAGGGAAAGAGGCAAGCCTAGAGCGCTGGCTTCCAGGAACAGTGGGTCCCGCGGGATCGCTTGGCTGAATAGAAGCTGGGCGGGAAGCATTTGGCGGAGCTCTTTGGCCACTTTCAGGCTGGCCTGCTGAGCTTCCATCAACATGGTGAGGAGAATACCCGCGAAACGGACGGGCGCCCCTTCCGCCCGGAATCGGGCAAGGGTCTCAAGTAGCAGAGGAACGCTCCGCACGGCGAGCGGCTCAGCCTGTTGTGGAATCAAAACCCAGTCCGCCTTTCGCACCACCACTTCACTCAGTCCCGACAGGCCGGCGGCGGTATCGAGGATGACGCAGTCATAGCCTTGGATTTCGGTCTGGCGAAGCAGATCGACCAAGCGGTCGGGAACCGTGCTGAGATCTTGCTTGCGGAGAAACTCATCTGGCTGACCACAAGGAAGAATGCTGAACTCCGGGAGTCGGGTCGGCAGGATGTGGGTGCGCACCTGTCCTCCGTGAACGAGGAAATCGTAGAAACCACGTTTCTTTCGGGTGCTACGGCTCAGGGACAGGCCAATACCCCCTTGGGGATCGGTGTCCACAAGCAGGACATTCCATCCCCGCCGGGCAAGGGCGTGGCCTAAATTGATACAAACGGTGGTCTTTCCCACTCCTCCTTTTTGACTAGCTGTCGCGAGGGCAATCACAAGCTCCAGATTAGCTGCGTTTCCAGGCTTTGCATCGAAAAGTGGCCCTTGATGGAAAATGTTCGCTGCCGTGGGTCTCCGGAGGCAAAAACCTTTACTCAAAACGGCAAAGTCCCTAAGCTGGCTGGATGTTTTCCATGAAAATAGACATTGCCAAGCCATACATGAACCCTTGCCACCGTCTTCGACTTCCGATTCTCGCCTTTGCGGGCGCACTTTCCCTGCAGCTGGCCCATGCTGACATCATCACCCTTAAATCCGGTGAACGATTCCAAGGCCCTGTCCTCAGTGAGGATGCGTCAAGCCTGACGATCGAGTACAATCTGACGCCGAAGATCAAGGACAAGAAACTGATCAACAAAGCCGATATCAAGGAGCATGTACGCCAGAGCGTGGCCATGATTGCCATGGAAGAAAGGGGGTTGGCGAAGACTCTGCCCACGGCGGATCTTCTCAGCGCGGCTGAGTACGAGTCCATCATTCAGGACAAGCTTCGCACCTTCACCGCCCAGTTTCCCGGTACCCCTGAGGCAGCGGAAGTGGAAAAAATCATTGCCACCCTTGGTGAAGAAAAATCCAAGGTCCAGAATGGTGAAGTGAAGATGGAAGGTCGCTGGGTCGATTCAGATACCGCTCGTCGCGATGCCTACAACATTGAGGCCTATCGCGCCCGCCTTGCGATGAAGCATGCGGCCGAGCAGAACAACGACTCCCGCTACATCAATGCTCTTCGCCAGTTTGACACCCTGCGTACCCAGTACGGAGCGTCGCTGCAATACGTCGCGGCCATTACTGAAGTGCTGGAGATTCTCGAAAAGTACGAGAAGCAACTCTCAGGCATGATCAGTGAGCAGCCCATTCTGAACAAGCAGCGTGACGATGGTCTCAAGCTTCTCAGCGGCTCCGATTTGCAGCTCAGCAAGAATGCGGTTGATCAGGAAAAAGCGAATTTCAAGTCCCTGGCCGACTCTCAGCTCAAAAACAAAGTGAAATGGCGTGATGTCTACAAGTATGACCTGAAGTCTCTGCAGGAAGCGATGTCGGCCATCATCAAAGAACGTGCGGATCTCAGGCTCATCAACCTGCCGGCCCTCCAGGCGGAGAATGAGACGCTGATGACGGTAGTACACGCTCTCGCAGATGGCAAAGCCACCGAAGCGCAAAGCATCCTGAGCAAACTGCCCAAGGATCAAATCGTGAGCAAGACGACAGTGGTTGCGCTGGACAAGCAGGTAAAGCTCGCCGTGACAGAGGAGCGGAAGAAGCAGGTCGCAGGCAAAGGTGGCGCAGTCGCCGCACCGGTAGCTGACGATAAAGGTGACGACAAGCCAGCAACCACGGAGGAATCCAATCCGATGGTTGAGGCCATGAAAAAACGCCAGGAGGAGATGGAGAAGAAGAAGGCGGCAGCCGACAAAAAGTCCAAGCCCGCCGCCGATAAGCCCAAGTCTGACGCTCCGTCCGCGCCTCCTGCTCCTGAGGTGCCGGAGACACTGATGGAGAAGATCAACCCGTTCATTCCCTACATTGGCGGCGGATTGCTGCTGGTGCTGGTGGCCGCGATGTTGTTGGGCAAAAAGAAGAACAAAGAGTGATGTTTTGATCTGAATCTCAGATCTTCAAATCTGCCCGCTGCGCCACCAGAATGGCCAGCGGGCTTTTTTTGCGGTTGCTGACCGAGGTTGACTGTCGGGGGGAATGACGGTTATTGCCTGCTCATTTCCATTCATGAGCGCCAACCGCACCTCTCAACAGCACCGCAAGACCGCCGAGACCGACATCCGCCTGACTCTCAACGTGGATGGCTCCGGCCAGTCGAACATCAAAACGGGGGTCGCCTTTCTGGACCACATGCTGACTCTGTTTGCCAAACACGGGCTGTTTGACCTGACGGTGGATGCGAAAGGTGACATCGAAGTGGACTACCACCACACGGTGGAGGACGTCGGTATTGTTCTAGGCCAGGCCTTCAAGGATGCCTTGGGCGACAAGAAGGGAATCACCCGCTACGGCTGGTGTCTCCTGCCCATGGACGAGACCCTGGCGCAAGTGGCCACGGATTTGAGCGGACGCCCGCTACTGGTGTTCCGCGCTCCTGAGCGGGTGGACACGATTGGCCAGGGATTCCATTTCCAACTTGTGGAAGAGTTCATGCGTGGGTTCTCGAGTGCATTGCTGTCCACATTGCACATGGAGATTCAGTACGGCAAAGATGCCCACCACATGGCTGAAGCTCTCTACAAGGGGCTGGCACGCGCCATGGATCAAGCGACCCGGCACGATGCGAGGGTCACGGGCGTACCCAGTACGAAGGACTTGCTGTAGGCCCCGCTTTAGGGCTGCTCGCATGCCATTTTGAATCCTCATCCTGACTTTTTCCGATTTTGAAACTCGGCATCCTCGACTATGGCGGAGGCAACCTCCGCAGCGTGCACAACGCTTTCCGTGCCATTGGCTACGAAGCCAGGCTGGTGACCACTTCGGATGATTTTCGAGAGCTGGACATTCTCGTATTCCCCGGCCAGGGCGCGTTCGGTGACTCCGTGCGGCAGCTCCAAGCCACAGGGTTGTGGCAGCCGCTTCAGGAGTGGCTGGCCGCGGACCGGCCGTACCTGGGCATCTGCCTGGGGTATCAACTCCTGTTCCAAACCGGCGAGGAAAACCCTGGGGTGAAGGGACTCGGCAAGTTTGAAGGCAGCGTACCCCGCTTCCCGACGCTGCCTGGGATCAAGGTCCCGCACATGGGTTGGAACACGGTACGATTTGGCGACTCGGCCCACCCGTTGTGGGCAGGATTGGGCAGTGAGAACACGTTTTACTTCGTGCACTCCTATTACCCGGCTCCTGTGGACCGGAACCTTGGGGGTTGTTTCACAGACTACGCGGGTGAATTTGCCAGCGGCATCGTGCAGGACAATCTCGTGGCGGTGCAGTTCCACCCGGAGAAGAGCCAGGAGGCAGGTTTGACCCTGCTGAAAAATGCCGTGGCCTTTCTTGCGCCCAAAGCCTGATTGCCGAATGGCACTGGGGCTACACGCTCAGGCGCGAGATGGAGATTCCGCCCCCAAAACAGACTTCGACGTCCGAGCCGGGGTCTGCGGGGCGGTCAGCATAGCGGGCATCGTACTGGAGAACTTTGGCACCCGCTACGGACTGAATCTGGAAAGACACGTTGAGCGGGGAGCGGGAAGGCTCTGTGTGAGTGGTGGCGGGCGCAAGTTTCTGCCCTTCAGACAGGTGCGGAAAATTGACGTTCCAGAACTCGCCGTCCTGGAGAGTTTCCGCCACCAGGCGGGAGATGATCTGGCTAGCCCACTCACTGGTGCGTGGCCAGTCTACCTTCAGACCGCTCACGAGGTAGTGGGAGATGGCGGCTGAGCGAAGGCCATGATAGGCCGCCTCACGGGCGCCCGCGATGGTGCCGGAGATGACGAGGGCCTGTCCCATGTTGCCTCCGGCATTGATCCCAGAGAGGACGAAGTCGGGCTTGATCCCCAGTCCAAAAATGGCCGCACGCACACAGTCTGCGGGGGTGCCGCTGACCTTGTATTTTTTGGAACCGACCTCCACCACCTGAAGGGTTTCTCGCGTGGTCACCCGGTGCCCGCATTGGGATTGCTCTACATCGGGAGCCACAATATCCAAAGTGGCACCAGGAATTTGCCGAACTGCTTCAGCCATGGCAGCAAGGCCAGGGGCTTCAATACCGTCGTCGTTGGTGAGGAGGAAGTGCAAGCCTTTCCGTGGCGCGAAGGGGGGCGAAAATCAAGACGCGAGTTCAAGACTCCCGTTCTCTTTAGAGGCACTCTTTCCTGCGAAGAGCCTCGATCAGCATCTCAAACCGGCGGGCCAGGGAGGGCTCCACCAGGAGCTTTTGCTGCAGCTTTGGGCAGCGGGTGAAATGGTAGCTGAGGACATCGCAGACGAGTTCTGGATTGTCATTCTCTGCAAGGGACTCGCAAAGCTGGCTGGCGCTTTCGTCCTTGCCCACTTTGAACAAGGTCAACGCCCGGTCCTTCAGTTCCAGGACGTGATCCAGATCAGGGATCTCAGTGACAATGTTCTCCACTGCAGCGATCCGAAACGGCTTTTCCTGGACCCACTTCTTCAATTTGATGCGGCGGACTCCGAGGAGTAGGAGGTGGGAGGTCCCGTCCTCCTGCTGGACGCACGCACGCACGAGGCCTGCCGTTGTGTAGGGATTGATCTCGTCGCTTTCGCCATCGTCCGCCCTGTTGCCGATGCAAAACATGCGGTGGGACTGGAGGGCGTGGGTCAGCATGGACCGGTAGCGCTCTTCAAATATATAGAGTGGAAGCAGGCAGCCTGGAAAAAGGTGGCAGTCAGAGAGAACCATTACGGGCATTTCTCCCGGGATGGTCAGGCTGGCGTCGTGCTTAATATCCATTCCTCCACTATACGCCACTCGCCGCGCCAGTGGACGACCTCCTTCAATGATTCGTGAGACTCCCGGCACGATGACCGGGAGTTCAAGAATGAAGCTTTTTTAGGCAAACAATGCCTGAATGGGCTTGCCACCATCCGTGAGGGGGACAGGGCGCGACCCGTCGAAGAGATCCTTGCTGGGGTTCACGCCCATGGCCGCGTGAACGGTGGCGTGAAAATCAGGGAGACTTACAGGATTCTCAAGGATGTTTTTGGAGAGGTCGTCGGTGACTCCGTAGGCACCGCTGTGCTTCAGTCCGCCGCCAGCGAGGATCATGGAGAAGGTGGTGCCTTGATGGCCGCGGCCGCCATTGCCATCGTACGAAGCGGGCCGGCCAAACTCGGTGCCGATGACGATCAATGTCTTGTCGAGCATCTTTTTGGTCTCCAAGTCCGTGATCAGGGCAGAGAGAGCGGTGTCGAGTTCCCGGATCAACACGTGCTGCTGCAACTGCCCGTCATTGTGGGTGTCCCAGCCGGTGCCGTTGATGAAATTCAGGTTGTGGGAGACCTCAATGAAGCGAACACCTGACTGCACCAGACGGCGGGAAAGAAGGCAGCGCTGCCCGAATTCACCACCGTAGGCTTCACGCAAAGCGGCGGGTTCTTCAGCAAGGTTGAAGTTGCCCATGAACTCGGGGCCGGCGAGGCGGAGGGCTTCGCGCTGGGCGGTTTCGTAGTCACCAATCAACGACTGGTCCGGGATGCGCTTCTGGAGGGGTTCGAGGAGTTTCTCCCGGGCGGACATGCGGTCGTTTGAGACAAACTCAGGGCGGGTGAAGCCAGCAGGGCCGGTGGCCGTATCTGTGAGGTAGACATAGCCGGCGCTGGAACCCAGGAAGCCGGGGCCGCGGCTCACGTTGGGGTAGCCGATGAGCATGTAGGCAGGTACCTTGGGATTCGCGGCACCGCGCTCGTGAGCGATGATGGAGCCGATCGAGGGATAGGTGACATTGCCGCTGATCATCCGCCCTGTGTGGACCACATTGGTGGCGAAGGCGTGCTCGTCGATCACCTTGTGGTTGACGGTGCGAACTGCCGTGATGCGGTCCATGAGAGGTGCCGTCTTCTTCAAGTGCTCGCAGACGCGAACACCTGGAACGGCTGTGTCGATGGAGGCGTATTCCGAACCGGCAACCTTGGGGGCAGCTTTGGAATTGCCCATGGCCTTGGGGTCGAAGGTGTCGATCTGGGACATGCCTCCACCCAGCCAGATGAAGATGCAGTGCTCAGCCTTGCCCTGGGCAAACACTGGCTTGCCAGAGCCGAAGACGGAGGTGGCCAAGGGGGCGAGGGCGGCGGTCTTGAGGAAGGAACGGCGGTTCATGAGATGAAAGGGTCAGAGATTGGAATCAAATAAATGAATCAAGGAACGAACACCCACTCAGGGGCATTGAGCATCGCCCAGAGCACGTCCTCAAGCTTCTGGCGCCATGCGGCATCCAGCTTTGTGGTGGGTGGGTCGCCCTTGCGTGCGGCCGTTTCCTGCTCCATGCGCACCGTCGTGGCAACGGGATCGAGGTGATTGGACCAGGAGACATATTTCGCCGGAACCCTCGGCGTCTTCTGGGGCTCCACCTTGGGGTTGGTTTTGCGCTGGGCATAACCTTCGCTCAGGTAGGTGACATACTTTTGTTTTTCCTCCGCTGTGGGAAGGCGGGTAAGAAGTTTGAGGAAGAGTTCGTCCACGAACTTGTCTACAGGCGTGTCCTGGAGCGCCAGAGTCGTCAGTCCGTGGTCGTCACTCAAGCGCGTGAGCCAGACGCCCATGGTGCCGTTGGAGATGATTGCGGGCTGCAAGACATTCGCGTCGCGTTCGCGGCGGCTGATGGGATCCTGACGGGCTCCACGCCAGCCGAACGCCGCAAGCACATCGCAGACTGCCTGGTTGCGGGGCAGAGCCAGGCTGGGACGGTCACGTTCATTGGAGGTGGAGGTGAGCATCCAGCTGCGGCGAGGTTGGCCGAGGCTGATGGAATTGCCCAGATCACGACGACCGTCGATGTCGAGGCTCACTTCCTCCAGATTGAAGGGCTTGCCAGTGGCGGCAAAGAGGGAGTCAACGATTTGCTCCGCTTCCAGTTTGCGCGGGGCAGGGGAGGCAAAGAGGGGGCTGGGCTCCTTCAAGCTGGTGTCAGTGGAGCGCTGGTAGGCGCTGGAGGTAAGGATGAGCCTGGCGAGCTTCTTCACATCATAACCATTGCGAACGAACTCTCTACCCAGCCATTGCAGCAGCTCAGGATGGGTGGGCTTGCCTTTCTCCCAGTCTTCCAAAGGCTCCACGATGCCGCGGCCCATGTAGCGGGCCCAGACACGATTAGCCATGACTTGGGCAAACCGTTCGTTCTGAGGGGCGGTGATGATCGCGGCGAGCTTGTCGCGACTGTCCTTGGGATCTTGCGCAAGGGAGTCGGCCACGGATTCAGGAGCGAACTTGGTGAAGCGCCACTTGGGCTCCACTTTGGTACCTGGCTTCAAAGTAACTTGAATGAGGGGCTTGCGGCCTCCTTCATGCAGTTTGTCCATGGGTACACTGCTGGTGGTGGGGACTTCCACGGGCTTTTCCGCAAGCATCGCTGCCAGCGCGAAGAGATCCTCCTGCAAGGATTCATGAGCAGGGGAGTCATGGCAACGGGCGCACTTGGTCTCCACTCCAAGGAATGCTGAGCTCACGATGGTGCCCTTGGCAGCCATGGGGACATCATTCTGGGAGGCCACTCCAAAGCCGGCGGGACCACCGAAACGAACGCTCCCGTTCATGTGCAGCAGCTCGGTGACGAACAGGTCCATGGGCTTGTTGTCGCGGAATGCTTCATACAACCACCAGCGGAAGGGGCCGGAGTTGTTCAGCGTGGGGTTGAGCATGTTGGGGTTCTCGGCCAGCACGTCCTGCCAGTAGCCAATCCAGTTGTCTGCCCAGCGGGCATCATTGAGAAGGCGGTCGATCACCTTAGTGCGTTTGTCGGCACTGTTGTCTTCCTGGAAGGCTTTGATTTCAGCCAGTGAAGGCGGCACTCCCACCGTGTCCAGCGTGACGCGACGCAGGAAGGAAAGGTCGTCTGTGGCATGGGTGACGGTGATCTTGTCCACCTTCAACTCCGGCCATGTGGCACCTTCCTTGATCCATGTGGCGATCTTGTCGGCCTGCTCTTTAGTAAGGCGGTCGCCTTTGGGAGGCATGATGGCATCTTCATCTTCGGTGATGATACGGGCAAGCAGCGCGCTTTTCTCCGGGTGATGGGGAGTGACGGCGGCACCGTCATTCTCTCCGCCCTTCATGGCATCTGCCAGAGTGTCCAGCCGAAGGTCGCCTTTGGTCTTGGTGCCGCGATGGCAGTCAAAGCACTTCGTCTCCAGGATGGGCTGGATGTCACGGAAGAAGTCCACGGTGCCGCTGTGGGAGGCTTTGTTTTGAGCGGCGACTTCCGCCATGCGGGAGCCGAGGAAATTATCAATGGGGCTGCCTGCGGGATAGCCCGCTGGCAAAGCCGGGACGGGGACTTCCTTTGTTGAAGAGAGCCATGCCAGTGCTGCATCATGGCGCTTGTTCCAATAGGGGGCCGCTGTGGCGCGGAGGGTGGCGCGGCGCTCCGTGTTCACAGCATCCAGGTGGAGGCGGCGCTCCTCGGCAAAGGTGGCCCAGGCATTGTCGTTGTAGGCGATGGTCTCGGCGGGCTTGTTTCCTCGTTGCGGTGAAAGCAACTGCCAGGTGTCGCTGCCCTGAGGGGACCAGGCGACGACAGTTTCACCAAGTTCCGGACGCCGCTTGGCCTTGCCCACGAGCCCTCCGACCAGGGTTTCCAGCACGACAACGTGCTCGCCACCTTTGGTCTCGAACTCGCACCAGTTTTCCTGGGTGCCGGGAGGGGCAAAACGGAAATCGGGGCCCAAATTCAGATAGCCATCCTGCTCGGAAACGTGCCCGTGACCACCGCCATCAGGCTTCGGAAACGAAGTGCTGAGAAGCTGCACGCCATCAACGTGGAGGTGGGATGCGCCACGGCCACGCAACAGGATGCGGTGCTTGCCTGCGGGCAGATTCACCTTGGCAGCCGCACGAAGGAGGAGGGGAATGGGGCGATCCGCACGGATGCCGGTCTCGATGTACTTTTGCGGGATCTCGGCGAGACCAAAAGCGCGCTCTTCATAAGTCTCAGTGACGGTCGGGGGAGTGGTGGGCCAGGCGTTTTTCTCCGGCACACCCTGCTCGCAAAGTTGAACCAGCACCTTGCCATCCGGCAGTGTTTTGGGATCGATTGCAGGTGCCGGGGGCACGTACTGGAAGCGCTGGGCAATGACGGTCTCAGGCAGCGCCTGACGGTAAATCGCCACTTCATCGAGGGAGCCCTTCAACGAGTTGCCTTCGCCACCACTGTAGCCAGTGCCGATCATGATATCATCTGCATCACTGACAGGGCCGTTGGCTGTCTTTCCTGCCATGTCCCAGGTGCCCTTTACTTCCTTGCCATCGACATAGCCACGCAGGCTGTCAGCCTTGCCGAAGGTATAGGTAACAACCACGTGATGCCAGCCGGAACCTGCGGCAAACCCTTCATTGGCCACCCAGCGGTGGAAGTTGCGTGCGGAGTCTGGCTGTGTGGACTCGCTGCGGAAAAGAAAAGAAGGGCGGGCCTGGTTGTCTTCGCCCTTGAGCCGGAGGGCGTAGTTCTGGTTCTCCTGGGAGAAGGCGGCCTTGCGATTGCGGCCTTTGCCGATGAGGTAGCAATAGGATCCGTTTTTGATCTCGTCCAAGCTGACCCATGCCTCAAGCGTGACCGTGTCACCTTTGACAAAGCGCAGTTGGGTTTCAGGGAGGTCTGCTTCCCGAATTGTGATCGCAGAACCCTTGCCCGAGAAGACTGCGGCTTTGTTGCCTGCAGCGAAGCCAGGGAAAACGGGAGTTTGAGGGCCAGTGGGAGCGATGGATTTCTTGCCCTGCCATGTGCCGGCTTCGTCCTTGTCGAAGGTCCATTTCACGAGAGGGGCCGGACCAGACTCAATGGTCTTGTCCGTGGAATCGTTCAAGGCATCATTGCCTGCGGCATCATTCGAGGTCTGGCCAAACAACGTGCTGCCAGCCAGAGCGGCGAGGAAAAAGGGGATGCGGTAAAAATGCATGGCGGTGTGTGCTAAAAGAATAACGGAGTTTGACCGTTCCTTTCAACACTCATCCCGCACGCATTCGGGGTGGTCAGGCATCCCCCAAATGGGTGATGTTCAGATTTCCAGGAAGCCGCGACGGAGGGCTTCTGTGACCGCCTGGGTCCGGTCCTGGGCGCCGAGTTTCTCCAGTACGTTGCTGACGTGGCGCTTCACGGTCTCCTCGCTGAGACTGAGGGCGGTGGCGATTTCTTTGTTGCTCCGCCCTTTGGCCATTTGGGCCAGCACCTCCTGCTCCCGGGGGCTGGGTTCGGGTTTTCCCAGGCGCTCGGCGAGCCGTTGGGCAATGTCTGCGGGCAGATATCGCTTGCCAGAGGCCACGGTGCGAATGGCGTGCAGGAGATCTTCCCGAGGGGCGGATTTCTGGAGGTAGCCCAGTGCCCCGGCCCGGATGGCGCGATAGACGTCCTCATCCCGGGCAAAGGAGGAGAAGATCAGGATCTTGATGCCCGGTTGCTGCTGGGCGAGTTGCTCCGAGCAGACAATGCCATTGGTGCCGCCCAGTTGCAGATCCATGATGACGACATCGGGCGGATGGGCTAATGCGACGACAAGCGCCTCTGCGGCGTCGCCTGCCTCGGCAATGACCTTGAGATCGTCTTCCAAGCCCAGGGAGGCGGCAATGCCACTGCGCACCACAAAGTGGTCGTCTACAAGCAGGAGTCGGATGGGCGATGGCTCAGACATCAGGCCAATGACGCCTGAACTGATGGCAGCGCAAGCACCAATCCCACCCGCGTGCCATGACCAGGGTTGCTTTCCAGGACAAGGTCCGATTGTAGTTTCCTTGATCTCTCCTTCATTCCCTGGAGTCCGAAATGGCCGCGGGCCCTGGCGGCCTGAACGGAGTCGAATCCTTGTCCATCGTCCACCACAAACAGGCTGAGCGACCCAGCTGCCGCATCCACTTTGACTTTCACCGCGTTGGCCTGGGCGTATTTAAGCGCGTTGTGCACGGCTTCACGAGTGATGCGAAGCAGATGATGCTGGGCGAGCGGGGGAAGGGGAGGAATGTCTCCGGAGGTTTCCAACTGTAGGGGCACCGTGGTCGTGGATTGCAAGTGCTCCAGCAACGTCTGAAGGGCATCCTGGAGAGGGGCCTCCTGACGGGATGGATCACGCAAATCCCAGACGAAATCACGGGTCTCTGTCTGCAACCGTGAGAGCAGCCGACGTTGTTGCTCAAGCAGGTCGCGCGCCTTGTCATCTGCCACACGCGGAGTGGCCGCATCCAGTCGCAAGGACAGGCCGGCGAGTTCTTGCTCCAGGGTATCGTGAAACTCGCGGGCGATACGCTGGCGCTCCTCCAACACCGCCTCAGCCTGGGCTTTTTGCTGCAAGAGAGCGAGTTGCCGGTTGACCTGTATCTTAAGGAGGGCTGCCCATGTGCCGATGAGAAGACCCACCCCGGCCACGGTCGCCAAAGCGAGGGCCAGCCGGCTGGAGTTCCACCATGGCGGAGCGGTCAGCACAACAGCGTCACCAGGGGATCTCAACCAGAGTTCATAGGCGGTGGCGAAGGTCCGGTAGCCTTCACTGCGCGTGGCACTCACCCGGCAGGGACCCGTGAAACGAACTTTAGATTTGGGTTCGAAATTCGGCAAGCCAAGAGAACCCGCATTGACCTTGAAACTGATGCCTTCCACATCCGTCAGCCAGGCGTTTTCATTGCCCGCTTTCTGCAACACAATAGTATCGATGGTAACGAGCTCCGAATCGCAGGTGCCATTCACCAGATCCTTGCGACTCACTGCCAGCGGGGGCAGAGGCTCACCAACACTGACCACTCGAAACACTGCATCCGCCAGCATGGCGCTGAAAGTACCCATCTGAGGGAAGCCCAGGGCCTCCACTTCGTCTCCAGGAGAAAGGGGTTCGGGATAAGGTGACTGGACGAACAGACTGTGCGCTCCTTCTTTCAGGTAGAAGCCGCCCCCCACGATGCCGCTCAGGGCACGCCCCTTCACCTTTACTCTGTGGGCAGCTGATCGAGCGTTGGCTGAGCCCAGTAGAGTGGCCAGAGGAATGGGTTCCTGGGCAAACGGATCCGCCAGAGGAGGCGAGACGATGGTGATGGCTCGAATGTCTGCCACACGTACGTACGGCTCGACCAGCTGACGGCGATCATTGATGGCTCCTGCAGCGAGGCCAATGACCCGAATCTCCGCGTCCACAAAGTCATGAGTGTCTTCGGGGGGATTTTGATCGAACCGAACTTCGACGACACCATCACGAGTGTTCAAGCGGAGACTCGCGGTGTTTTCCCCCGTGACTTCCATGGAACGTCCGACGCCTTCGATCTCCACCAGTTGATAATGATACCTTCCTGCTGCGAGGTCGTCTGGTGTGACGCGAAGAGGCATCGGCTGAGGCGCCTCGCCCGTGGTTTCCACCCGATCGGGGACGATGCCGCCGAGGTAGAGCCCAGGGTAGCGGGTGCCGAGCACGTGCAACTGCATGCCGGGTCGCATGGTGCGGCCGAGCTTGGAACTGCGGATAAACGTGGCCCCCGACTCATCCTGCAGGAACACTGTGCCGGAGGGGTCCACGAAAGTCACGGTGGCGGTGAGGTCGACCTTGGGCTGGAGCTCAGGGTCAATTTCCGGGTAGCGGGCTACTTCGCTCGCCAGCGTGAGTGTTTTTGGGGGCTTGCTGGGAGAAGGAGCGGGCGCGGGCGTCACAACAGGCGCAGCCGCTGGAGTTTGAGCATGTGCCTGCAGCAGCCCTCCTGCGGAGAAGAGCACGATGGCAAGTGACAAGGCTTGAAACCGGAACATGGGAACTGACGGCGGGCCTCAAGATAGCCTTTTCCCCAATCTGCTAGCAAGCAGTGGGTTGGGCTTTTCGTTTGGTTGTATCATGAAGCGCACCTTCCTCACACTTCTGGCCGTAGCGGCCTTCCTGGCACCCGCCGGGATCAAAGCCGCTGGCCCGGCAGCAGATCATCACGTGATTCTCATCAGTGTGGACGGTCTGGCTCAGTACTATTTTGAGGATCCCAAGGCGCACATGCCTACCATCCGCAGGCTGGCAGCCGAGGGATCGCGAGCCGTGCGCATGAAGGCTTCGCTTCCCACGGTGACCTGGCCGAATCACACCACCCTGGTCACGGGAGTGCAGCCTGGAAAACATGGCGTCATTGGCAATGGAGTGTTCGATCGGGCCACGCAAAAGCCCATCGTCTACCTGCCGGACCCCGTTTTTGACAAGGATGAGATCGTGAAAGTACCTACCGTATATGATGTCGCTCACGGTGCAGGACTCACCACTGCGGGGGTCATCTGGCCTGCTTCACGCAATGCCAAGACGCTGAACTGGACCGTGCCTGATGTGGGGACCAATGAACTTTTT
>JBGGMQ010000821.1:0-3691 GCA_041287975.1 Verrucomicrobium sp.
ACCACGTCGATCTTGTAGGTCCAGGGGCGGCTGATCCCGGTCACGGGACTGGCGGGCAGCGCCCGGCCCATGCCTTCCAGCACCTCTTTCACTACTTCGGCTTCGTCCCGGCTGCCCTTGGGCTCAGTATTGGCGGTGAAGACTCGGATCTCCGTCACGCCTTCGGCTTGCCAGGACTTCTTGGTGGCGCAAGCCGTGATGAGGAGCAATGCGACTGCCAGCCAGGACCACTGGGTCACTCGTGAGGAGAACGTACCAACGGCCGCGCCATTGAGGTGGCGACCTGGGAGCCCAGCTGCACACCCGAAGCTTTTCCCCGAAGGGGATACTGCTACAAGCCCAAGGTTGGATGAGCTTTCAGCGAGTCTACCTTGGGAGCGCGAATTCATGTCTCTACTCCGAAGGAGTTGTTGCGGTCTATCGCCTGCAGCGCTCAAGATTCCTTGGCAGGACTTGGCTTGATGTGCGGGCTGGTCGGGATGCATGCGCCCACGCTAGCACCTGCGTCAAGGCGCTACGCCTTCCGGCAGCAGGCATCGCTTGGCCCACGTCATGAACCAGGCGTCGCTCAACTCTTCAGAACAGGTTCTTAGCTGTGTGACTTCATGGGAAAACGAGAGGGATGAAGCTTCTCCAGCGCTACTCGGGAGGCGCTGATGCGGTTCTCCACTCCCAGCTTGGGATAGATGTTCTCCAAGTGCACTCGCACCGTGCCGGACGACACATTCAGAATGGTGCCGATCTCGGCATTCGTCTTTCCTTCACTCACCCAGTACAGCACGTCTCTTTCTCGGGGAGTCAGGCCTAGTTCGACAAGCTTGGCGGGACCTGGCACCGGTGCCGGGGCGAACAGCCGGATCAAGGTGCGAAAGTGGGGCCGGCTCAGGTCCAGCAAGGTTTTTTCCAACGGGGTCAGACCTCGCTGCTCCAGCACCACACACGCATGGAAGATTTGCGCTTCTGCTGCCCCCTCGCCAGGTTTGGCCTCGGCTTTGCCCAGCCGCAGACTGGCGAGGGCCGCCTTGGGCCATGCGGCCGGGTGCCAGATCTGCCGTTCCGTGGCATCGGAATACAGCCACCTTTCGCCTTGCTGCATGCCACCATTCAGGCCGTGAAGTGTCTCCTTGAACCTTCCTTCGGCAGCGGTTTCCGTGAGTGCGAAGTCGGTGCCGCGGGTGCTGCTCATGCTTGCGATCACTTGAGCACCTGGCAGCAGGTGGGCCAGATACCCGACGATAGCCGCCAGGGGCCCGCGTTCCTGGCTTGCAGGATACAGGCCTGCGGTCATTTCTTGGAACGGCGCCAGAGAGGTACGACACTCGGACAGCCAGCTAACAGGGGGGGTAGGGGACTCCATGGGATTGGGGAGATGGGGGTTCATCAAGCCCTTTCCCTTTTTTCCCGCCGGGTTGCGTACAACCTCAAAAAATCTTCACTTTGCGGCGCTCGCACACTCTTTTACCGCTCACCGCAGTTCGTTCAGGGACCGCTGAGCCTCCTCGTCACCATTGGCGGCCGCCTTCTTGTACCAGGGGATGGCGGCATTCACGCTCTGTGGCACACCTTTGCCCTCCCGGTACGCATGCCCGAGCTCCCGCTGGGCCACGGGATCATTTTGTTCGGCAGCTTTGCGGTACCAGAACACGGATTCCGAAGCGTCTCTGGGCACCTCTGAACCTGCCTTGAAGGCATGGCCAAGCTCTCGCTGGGCGGCAGCATCATTGCCCTGGCTTGCACGCTGGTAGGCCTCCGCCATCAGTGGAGGGATCTCCTTGGTATGGGAGGACATCGCGCTCTCGCGAGAGTTTTTCGCTTCATAGGTGTCGCTGCGACCTGCACTCCCTGACGAAAACGAAGAGGAAGACGAAGACGACGAGCCTCCTGGCCTCCCGTTCAGCGCGATGGAAAGCCCCATCGCGAACGTGACTCCTACCAGCCCCGTGCCCCAGAACCATGCACTGCCCCACAGAGCCCCTGAAGGTCGGCGCATCGCGGGCGGCGGTTTGGGCTTGGGCCGGGAGATCGGAGCAGTGCCCGCGAGCGAAGGAGGGCGCGAAAGGGGCAGCGCTGGCCCCTGCTTCCGGGCGGGCGATGCCCCTGGCGAGCGGCTCGGAGCTGAGAAGGAGGGGGCATCCAGAGGCTGAGGCAGTCTTAGCCGCGGACCCAGGATGCGAGGCATCACCGTTTCCACTTTCGGCTCTGCCAACTGAGGGGCCGCAAAGGCAGGCTTCAACGGTTTCGGCTTCGCAGCGGGAGGTGCCGTCAGCACCTGGTAGGCTTCCCCAATGAGGACCGTGTGATCCATTGCCTCCGCCAGCAGGGCCTCATCCTCTGAGAAATGGGTGGGGTGCCAGAGATTCAGCGCCGCGTGATACGCCGTCTCCATATCCTCCCGCGTGTACGGGGGCGCAAGCTCAAGGATTTCCTCCGCCTCACGTGGCGACATGCCGCCCACTATGCATGCCCGATGGCGAAAAACAATCAGTAAGCTGCTCCTAAAGCGGTCGCTCTCGCGGCACCCCAACCAGACGAAGTCGCCTCAACAGCCGCTTGCGGCGCCTCAACCCGGCGAAGCCATCTCAACCAGCAGCCGCCCCGGCGGCAGCGTCTCAACTGCCTTCCCCCCCAGCCACGTGCAATATTTACCACTGGAAGGAAATGCGCGCTATCGACCGGGGTTTCGCGGATAGGCTCTTTTTTCGTTCCCTTGTCCGCTCCCCTTCATGAATTCTTCACGTGTTCTCCTGGCTCTTGGCGTCCTGGCCTTCGCTCAACTGCCTGCTCGCGCCGACGTGACGCTGGCCGGCACCGCTTGGTACAACGGGAATACGGGAAGCATCAGCCCTAATCCCTCCGCCGTGAACCACTGGGTTCCCAGCAACCAGGGGAACATCACCGGGCTGGTTTTGAGTCCAGGAGATCGCAGTCAGTTTGGGACCAACAGCGGTACCGTCTACCTGCAGAATCTCATCCTGCCCAATGCTGCCGCAGGGGGTGGGGCCACGGCTGCCTTTCTGACCGTCATCGATCTTTCCACGAACCTTGTCGTGGGATCATCGCTGAATGCCGTGGGCGCCACTCAAGACACCAGCCTCACGACGACCGCGCCTTTCCGTTTTGACAGTATTGCCCTGTCCTCCAGCGGCAGCTATGCCTTTGTCTTCACCACCACCACCGGCGTCTCAGGCACTGCGGTCAGCGGACTGCCTGCGGAAACTGGGCAGCGTCTCGCCGTTGGCGCGGACATTGACTCCAGTGCGGAAAACTCCCTGGTCGTGGCCACCTCCCGATGGGGCGGCGTCGTGAATACTGGGGCAACCGGGACCGATCTCATGGTCAATACCGGTGTTTACACGCCGAACGCCCCCAGCCCGGCGGGCCAGTTCACCAACTATGACCAGTGGTACACCGCCACCTATACTACCACGGCGCAACATCTCACCACACTCGATGCCGCCACCAGTGCTACGGTCATCCAACCTGCCGCCTTCACCGCTGCCGAAGGGTTCCGTAAAACGGGTGGGGGAACCTATGTGCTGAACACCAACAACACGAACACAGGTGATGTGATTGTGGAGCAGGGCACGCTGCGGATCGACCTGGCAACGAACGGGACCTCTGCCCAACGCGTCGGCACGGGTGTCATCATGCTCAACAACTACGGAGCCCAGAGCCAGGCCTCCAACCAGTT
>JBGGMQ010000822.1:0-3140 GCA_041287975.1 Verrucomicrobium sp.
AGCCTCCAGGGCGCGGGTCACCTGGGTGAGCCTGGGATAGCCGCCGACCTGTTCCTGGCTGTCGATGATGTGGGCGACGCCGGTGAAGCTTTCGCGGATGATGCGCTGGTCGATGGCGTCTCTCTCGGCGGGACGGGCACCGGCAAAGCGGATGACGTGCCAGAGGGCTCCGGTGGGAGGCAGCGCTTTCAGACCTGCCGGCCAGAGAGGTGGCTCCGGCAGGATGTCGAAGGGTTTACGCAGGAGCGGCAGGGGTTCACCCGTCCAGAGCCAGCCTTCGTTGTCTTTGAAATAACCATCGGCCACGCCCTCAAAAACGGCGGAGGCGGTTTTGGAGCGGTCACCGTGAAGAACGACGTTGCCGACGACGGCAATTTTCGCCTTTGGCAGTGGGCCTGAGGCGGCGTCGGGGACAGATGCGTGAATGGCGCGCTGACCTGGATTTGCGATGACGTTGTTCACGACGACGCCAGAGGTGTCGAGCTTGAACACAGGATTGCGCTCTACATTGCTGGCGTAGAGGTTGCCGACGATGGCGACCTCTTTGGTGCCGTCGAACACCAGGGTGCCTTTGGAATGCGGGCCTTTGCTGTGGGACGAGTTATCCAGGCCTTCCGCGATGATGCAATTGCGGATGACAATCTGGTGGCCGGTCATGCCCTCAGTGAGCGGGGCGCTGGAGGATGCGGAAATCTGTTCATCGAGGGCCCAAGTGGCGGAGCAGTGGTCAATCCAGACACGCGTGGCATTGCCGTAGGTGGTGATTCCGTCGGGTTCCCAACCGCTTTTGCGGGCCATTCCGGCGTCACCGGGGCGGATCCGCAGGTGTTGCACGAGCACTTGGCTGGTTTCGATGTTCAGGCCACCTTTGATGATGGTGATACCTGGGCTGGGCGCTGTCTGCCCAGCGATGACGACCTGGGACTCAGAGAGCTTCAGGGACTTCTGGTCGAGCTCGATCACGCCCGCCACATCGAAGACGATGATGCGGGGGCCTTTGACGTTCAGAGCGTCCCGCAGGGTGCCCGCGCCGGAGTCTGCCAGCGAGGTGACCCGGACAATTTGTGCCTGGTCCAGGTCAAATCCCAGATCCGGGACGATGGCGTCCTGCCAGGTCCAGGCAGCGGAAGCCGCCGCTCCTGCCAGGAAGACGGTCACCAAAAATGCGGAAAGACAAAACCTCATGCCAAGGCAAACGCTCAGCCGTTCCAGGGAGTTGCGGAGAATCGCCGCGCATTCCCAAAAATGGAGTGAGGGCGGCGCGGCGAAGGCGGGGGCGCTGGGCCAAAGCGCTGTTGGAATCGCACCCGAGGGATAGAGCCGTTGAGGACGTTTGAGCAGCAACCCCGTTGGGGTAGAATGCACTTCTCACCCACCCAACGTAGACTCGCTTAAAGCGAGTCCAACGTTGGGCTTGCAGCAAGCATCCCCTTCGGGGAACAACCCGGGCGATTCCGCTGCATCAGTTCACTGACCCAACCTCGCGGGGGGCCTCACTTTGGCAGTGCCACTTGGGAGTCGCCGGTGAGGTAGGCCATGAGGTTGCGCACTTGTTCTTCCGAGAGCACAAGGAGCAGGCCTTCTGGCATCATCGACACGGGCAGTTCCTGCATGGAGGCGATTTCACTCCGTTCCACGACCTGCTCCTGACCGATCATCTTGAGCGTCAGGGTACGGTCGGTTTTGGAGGCAACATTGCCACTGAGGATGCGCCCGTCTTTCAGGGTCACCACAGACATCTTGTAGTCGGCGGCCAGCATAGCGCTGGGGTCCACGATGTTCTCGATGAGGTAGTTCACATCTTTGCGACCACTGCCGGTGAGGTCGGGACCGATGAGATTACCTTCACCATAGAGCTTGTGGCAGGCGGCGCAGACCTGGCTGAAGACGAGGCGGCCTGCGCTCTGGTCACCCTTGGCGACCTTGTCCTTCGTGAGGCTGGCCTTCAGCTTGCCAATGAGCTCCTGCTTGTCGGCGCTGCTCTCGCGCACATCGCCCCAGACTTCCGTCAGCTTTTTGTCCAGATCAGCATTCTTGAAGCTGCGGATCTGACGGGCGTGGAAGGGGGTGATGTCCTTGCGGGGGATCTGATTGCCCGCCGTGCCCACTTGTTT
Source organism: Verrucomicrobium sp. (assembly GCA_041287975.1). Lineage (GTDB taxonomy): Bacteria > Verrucomicrobiota > Verrucomicrobiia > Verrucomicrobiales > Verrucomicrobiaceae > Verrucomicrobium. Next base: position 2,115 of record JBGGMQ010000822.1, read on the forward strand.
GAGCATGGCCTTGGCGAAGTTCGCGCGAGATGTCAGGGTGTCCATCACCGCGGGCTGCTCGTTGGGGTAAAAGCTGCGGTAGCTCTTGGACAGGGATTCACCGATCTTCTCGTCATCGAAGAGCGACAGGCCGCGCACGGCGGTCATGTTCAGATCGCGGGTTTTGAGCAGTTTTTCGCAGACCTCGCGCAGGCCGTCGGCCTTGGCGGCGATGAGGGACTGCAAGGCATTGCGCCGGGTGGTGAAATCGGCCTTGTCATCCAGCACGAGCTTCTTGATGTCGTCGAGCGCGCGGCCATCGCCGAAGAGGGCACTCAGCGCGCGCAGCTGCTCCTGCTGGGCAGGCTCAGTCACCTTGACGGCGAAGGCATCCCAGGCCTGCGGCTTCTTCGCCTTGGCCCAGCCTTTGAGGGCATCTGTCATTCCCTGGAGGATGTCGGCGGAGTTCGAGGCAAGCACTTGCGTCAGCAGCGCATTGAGCGGCTCTGGGGCGGACTCGACATCCTCCGTGCAGCGGCGGGCGATGAACTGGCGCACCAGGGGGATCTGGCAGGGCTGCTCGAGCTTCACAAGGTCTGCGGGAGGCAGATCCATGATGCCATACCAGTACATGAGTGGCAGGTAGGCATCCTTGGCATCTTCGCCATGGGCGAGGAGAGACTTGGCGAGGCTCACGCGCTCCCAATACGGCGCGGTGGCCCGGGTGGGATCTTCCAGCTGGCCCAAGGCGGAGGCGAGTTCCATCCGGACAGCTTTGCCTGCGTCGCCTTTGAGGGTTTTGGACGATTCAGACTGCAAATTGAGATAGACAATGCGGCCCGGATCGGGATCCACAACCTTGATCTTGCCGCCAGATTCAATCATCAAACGTGTGGTCCACACCTGCAGCGAATAGGCATTGTCCGGGTCGGTGACGGGTTTTGCCAGTTGAGCGGCCACGTCGTTGAGTGGGAAATCCTTGCCCGCGATCCATTTAATAGCCCATAGACGGTTGAGCCGGCTGGCGACGGTCTGGGATTCGCCCAG
>JBGGMQ010000823.1:0-5593 GCA_041287975.1 Verrucomicrobium sp.
AAAGAACTTCTGCTTCAAATGACTTGGTGAGTGACCTCACATCTCCGAAGCTTTCTTCGCCGCCTCAACAGGCACATGCCACCGACGGAGGTGAGAAGGAGCAGCGACCCAGGCTCTGGTACAGGGGTCGCAGTAAGTGAAAGTTGCGTATCCATGTTTCCTCTAGTCACGGATTGGTAAAGACGGAACAATCCAGAATCCACCTCCGTGCTGAATATCCCCCCGACAAACTGCTGGCCGACGTATGAATAGTAGGAAGGCAGGTCGTAGAGGGAAATCCACTGGCCATTCTCCCATTTGCTCAACCGCAGGTTGAGATAAGTTGAGTAGTCAGGTGCAGATGAGCTGCCACCCCATGAGATGAGTCCCTTTGGCCTGACAAACTCGATGGACAGCAAGCCTGGCGTATTCACTGCAAAGTCATACGAAAGCAAAGCGTTGGAGTAGGAATAGACATCTCCGCCAGGTAACGCAGGAGTATCATTGTACGATGAGAGGGAAGTTGTAATGGAGTGGTCTGTTTTTGAGAGCGTGTACGCGGCTTGGACAGACGGGCTGCTCCCGAATCCCGAGGAAGTGTAGCTCTGGCTGGCCGACGCACTCGTAAGCGGATCAATCGGGGTATCATAGAAGTGGCTGTTGCTGTATTGCTGGTAGGGGGGGTACCAGTTGTACCACGATGCAGAATAGAGCCTGCCCGAGCCCCCTGTGAGCGTGATGTCTTGAGCGGAACTGGTGGGGCGCGCAAGTAGTGTCAGCAGCAGGGCGCAGACTGTGACCGGGAAGGAAGTATTGAACGTGCGGAGAAACTTTGGCCTCTTGCAGGGGTCCGTCAACCCAGGCAGTGAAGCGTGGGGGCCTTTGATAGCGATCATACCGGTACGTTCCTGCCACCACTTGATAATATAGCAACAAACATTAGTTCTATATGAATGCATAATTCACACTCTATGGTTTTATCACCTTCTAATGTGATAAAACCATTGTCATTGCTGGCACATTTCCTACAAATGCGAGTGCATTCCGTCCGCGTAGAGATGGGAGGCTGTACGAGCCGGCTGTTAATCGCTGGCCCATGCAAACTGAGGGCCTGGATTATGCTGAAGCAGCCGGAAGATCCATCATGGCGAAGCGTTGGGCCATGAAACCCGCGAGCGGGGGCTGGAGGAGCAGGTCACGCAGGAGGTAGTCACGCAAGAGGGAAAGAGGATGACCGGTCCAGGTGCCGAGGCCCATGCCTTGGGCGGCGCGATCAGCAGCCATGCCGGCGGCATGCTGGCGTTGCTTTTGGTAAGACTCCAGCAGTGGGCCGGGATCCGCTCCTTGCAGCAGAATTTTTTCCAAGAGAGTGGCAAGCGTCGCTGCATCGGCAAAGCCCACATTCATGCCCTGGCCTCCTATGGGACTCATGGCGTGGGCGGCATCGCCGCAGAGAATGACGCGGTGGTCATACAGGACCTCGCAGTCCACACGGTGGGGGGTGAAGGAGCTTTGGTTGACCTGGGTGGCGGCATCCAGCAGGATGCCCGCGCGCTGCAGCACAAGACGACGGATGAAGCCGGGAGGAGCGTCTGACATGGCCGTGGGCGTTTGCACGATCCAACGGCGGAGGCCGCCCGGAAGAGGAAAAGACTCCACGGCCCCGTCCGGTGTGAAGAAGAGATGGGCTTCCTCCCCGAGACCGGACTGGCCGGTGAAGTCTCCCATGACGAAGTGGCAGGGGTACTGTTTCTCCTGCGTGCGGATCTTCAGCAGGCTGCGGATGCCGCTGCGCCAGCCGTCACAGGCCACCACGAAGCGTGCGCTGAGCTTTGTTTCCTGCAACTCCAGCTCAGCCTGGCCGGCATGCTGGGTCAGGCGCAGGACTTCGCGACCGCGCTGGACGGACACGTTGGGGAACCGGCGGAGGTTCTGCTCGAGCAGGGCGAGGGTGTTCTCCTGCGGGAGGGAGAGGATGTAAGGGTGGCGGCCTTTGAGTTCTCGGAAAGAGCACCTGCCCAGCCGTCCCGTCGATCCATGGACGTGGACGTCGGAGATCTTGACGCCACGAACCACAAAAGCATCGGCCAGGTCCGCCCGCGCGAGAATTTCCAGCGACGGAGGTGTGATGCCGATGGCGCGGGAGTGGGTGGGCGGCGCGGTGCGTTTCTCCAGGATGACAATCTTCAAGCCCGTGGGACCGAGGAGGTTTGCCAGAAGAAGGCCCACGGGTCCGGCTCCCACGATGGCGACATCGCAGTCGGGGGCTGCGGAACCGGGCGGGATGGCAGGCATGGGGGCAGGGCGGAGTCTGGGGAACCAATAGGGCACGCGCTGCTGGTAGCGGGCAAAGGCATCGCCGTAGAAACGGCGAAACCGCTGCTCTTTCAACGCAGGAGCGAGCACACAATATACGGTCCAGAGCAAGGTCAGCACCAAATGATCCGGAGTCCAGACGGGGGCGGTCCAGAGGATCAGGGTAAAGGAGGAGTAGATGGGCTGGCGGCTGTGCCGGAAAGTGCCGGTGCGGGCGAAGGGTTGGTAAACGGGCCGGTGATTCTTCCAGATGGAACGCCATCCAAGAACGCCGAGCTGCACATCCAGTCCGGCATCACTCATGGACTTGGCCAGGAGGACCCAGGAGACGAGGTAGGCTGCGGTGAGGCCAGTCTTTATCGGGCCGTCTGGCGCTGCCCAGATGATGCCGGAGGGTGACCACAACAGGAACGTGGCCAGCAACTGCAACGACGCTATGGCGGCGAAGATGGTGGTGGAGAGGTCTCTCCCCAAGCCCAAAGGGGCGAGGTGCGCCATGAAACGCCGCCCCCGATCACTTAACATGAGGGAGTGGGCGGCGGCGAACTGGACGAGAAGAAGCACATCCATGAGGGCGGCCGGCCACCCGTGAAGGTGGAGCAAGCCAGATGTCAGGCCCGAATAGAGACTGACAAACATCGCCACCACAGAGGCAGCAAAAAGGGTGTGACAAACCACACCATAACCGAGGGCGACGAGCCGCTGACGGCGGCTGTACGGCGGCCCCGCAAGCGGAGACGAGGACATAGGGAAGAAAGGGCGGGCCACTGGGGGGCCCGCACGGATGGGAACTCAGATCAATCGAGGGCGATGACGCCGGCTCAGGCGAGGGCAGGCAGGCTGCCAGCGCCAGAGGGTTCGGGTCGAGGGGAGGTGACAGTGCACCCGCACCGCTCCAGCATGGCGGTTTCCACCGTGAGGCCCGGCCCGAAGGCCATGGCACAGGTCAGGGCGTTTCCGGCATCGGCACCGTCCAGCAGCTCCTTGAGAACGAAGAGGATGGTGGCGCTGCTCATGTTTCCATAGTCCCGCAACACCTGGCGTGAGGCGGCGAGGGCCTCGGACGGGAGTTCCAGGCCCTCCTGCACCTTGTCCAGAATGGCGCGCCCACCGGGGTGGACGGCCCATTCTTCGATCTGAGGCAGGGCCAGACCCGAGCGGTGGAGGATGCCCTCCAGCAGCGGACGCACGCGAGTGCCCAGAATCTCCGGCACATAGCTGCTCAGCACAATGTTGAAGCCGTTGTTTCCAATGTCCCATGCCATGTCCGCCTCGCCGTCGGTGACGAGGGCTGAGGAGAAGCCGTGAACCCGGTAGGAAGGCCGGTCGGGCGAGGGTTTCCGCGAACTCACCAGCGCAGCTGCGGCTCCGTCGGCGAAGAGCGAGTTGGCGAGGACACAATCGGGTTGGTCATTGATCTGCATGTGGAGGGAGCAGAGTTCCAGGCACATGACAAGAACGACGGCCTGTGGGTTGGCATCACAGAACTGGGCAGCCATGCGCAGGGCGGGGAAGGCTGCGTAGCAGCCCATGAAGCCCAGCGTGTAGCGTTCCACATGGTCTCCGAGCCCGAGAGCGCGGATGATGTGGTAGTCCGGTCCCGGATTGGCGAAGCCCGTGCAGCTGGCAAAGACCACGTGAGTGATGTCCGCAGGGCCAAAACCCTCGGCTTCGTCCAGGGTTTTGCGGGCAAGCTGGATGGCCAGATCCTTTGAGGCCTGGATGTAGAGTGCGTTGCGGGCAGCCGTGCCGGGTGAGATCACCGTGCCGTCCGGGGCAGTCTTGTAGAGGCTGGGTTCACAACCTTCCACGAAGTCTCCGCTGACGCTGTGGCGTGTCTCAATGCCAGAACGGTTGTAGAGGGCATGAATGAGCCGTCGGGTTTTGGGATCAGTGGACCAGCCTTTGAGCCGGTCCCGGATGTAGGACTGGCTGTAGGTAAACCCCGGCACCTGGGTGCTGATGTGATGGATGTAGGCAGACATGGAGGTGGGGGTATCAGGCTGACTTGCGGGTGAGTTTCACTTCCGCATGGATTTTTACCGTATCCCCCACCCGGATGACCAGGAGCACCGACGGTACGGTGATGCCGTACTTCTTCATCGACACTTCAAAGTCGAGGTCAAAGGTGGCGGTGTCGCCCTTGAGCTTCCAGTTTGAGATGGTGCCGACGACGTCCTCTTTCTTTCCCACCAAACTCAGGCTGAAAGGCAGGCGAGCAGGGGTGCTGCCGCCCATGACCTGGGTGAAGGGGGAGTTCATGGCGGCGGAGATGAGCGGGTAGTCCGTCACGCGCATGGCACTGTGCATGTTGTCATCGCGTTTGGGTTCCGCAGTATCCATGCCAGCGGCCTTTACCTGCACGGTGGCCTTGAGGGCGGCTGGCTGACCTTTGTCATCCAGGGTCACTGTCGCGGTAAATGGTTCGGCGGAGACTTTGCCCGACCAGTCATGGAGGGTAGAGGTACCGGCAAAGCCGATGGTGCTGGTGCCCGACCAGCGCTGGGTGTCTTCGGCCTGAGCCGGGGCAAAGGAAACGAGGGCCAGCGCAAGGAGGGCCGCAGGCAGAGTAGAAATGTTCATAATGATGATTCGGGGAAAAGGTAACTGTCGGAGCACGAGAGATGAGCCGGACCCAAAAAGGGCCGGATGATAACCATGAAGATCGCAGAAGCGGTCACGGCAAAGCCATGACAACAACTCTGCAGGCCACTCTCATACCATATAGACACAAATCATCTTCCGCATCGTGGCGGAGGTGGGCATGCCCGGTGGGGGGCCGCGATTCGACAGCACCCTCTGCTGCACAAAAGGAGCGGTGGGCACGTCGATCAGTGACGGCACATCACACAGCACCTGAGCAGGCACTGGGACTGGGTCGCAGGCGATGGCCACGCAGTCATCAGCATCCCGGTCTGGGCTTTCATCGCAATGGCAGGGGACCAGCGGTTCCTGCTTTTGCACAGGTCGGAAGTCGGTCTTCTCTCCTGCCACAGCCCAGCCAGAGACAGGCCCATGGTGGTGATGGGGGACGTGGATGCCGAGCGGCTCTAACACCTGACACAGACACCCAGGCAGGACCATGAAGAGACAGGTCCAGATGCAGAGGGTGGATTTCAGGGCTATCAGCACGGAAACGCCGGGATAAGGCTGAGCGTCAGACGCTGCCTCTCCCGGAGCCGTTCAATTGCGATGCGCAATATTTATCCATTCACCGTGCCTGCCCGGAGGCGCTGCGGATGAACTTTGCCAGATCCGCCTTTTGCTTGATGAGGTCCGGCAGGTTCAGGTACATCAT
>JBGGMQ010000824.1:0-5405 GCA_041287975.1 Verrucomicrobium sp.
TTTGAGGAAAGCTTCGTCCCCTCGTAGCAGGTAGGTGCCTGCCGCTGACTTGCCGGGGTCCAGAGAGACGAGGACGTCTACAAATCGAAACTCGGGGCCGTGGGGCAAGGCGCTGAGGGCTGCATTGAAATCCATGCTTCATCTAGAGTGATGAATGGATTGGGATCAAACGCAAAGTTTTTTTGCTTTGCGGGGTGGCTGCGAAGGGAGCAACACACACACACACACACAAAGAGAGAGAGAGTGCGCGTGCGCGAGAAGACGATTCTCCTGCCATCTCGCCAAAATGGCTTAATCTGATTGCAACCTCCGTCTTTGAATATTGCTATGTATCAAAAACGCAAGATCACACCCAAGCTCGTGCTGCTAATAGTTGCACCAGTGGTTGCAGCCTACTGCTGGCATGTGGATTTCCCCGGGTTTGCAGATCAACCTCCGCGAGATCTCTCAGGTGCTTTGGTGGAGCGAGGTGACAAGGTTTATCAGTACTGTGTGGGCGGCTTTATTGATTGCACCTATTGCTGGCGGATAGATGGCTCACTTTCGACCATCAGCCGAGTTTCCACCCAGCTGAGTCTTAAGCCATCTGCAACCATTCCAGCTGAATTTTGGCGTCTTCCGCCCTACTACTGGCCTCGCTCACAGAATGCCAGCATGGTTGCTTATAGAAGTCTTAACTTCAGTGATGACGTAAGGGGTTCTGATGGCCCGCACTTTTTCATGATCCATGATACGTCTAAAAATCGGGCGTACGTTTTGTTCAAAGACAACTTTTGATGGACTAAATCTCTGCAACCGGCGCTGAGGATCCTCCTATCCTGCCAGACACAGCGAGGCTCTGCGTGAATGCAATATTCCCGCCCATTCATTGGTGTTTAAGGGTGCGCGGCAGAAGCCTACGCCTTCCGGATCTCTGCGAGCTTCGCAGACCCTTCGCTCCAGGCCACCTCGTGAGGTGGGCGCTGGGACAGTGCGGCCAGCGCTGCGATCACTCCGGCCCCCTCGCCCATGCCGACGGCGTTGCCGGTGACCCGGTAGCTGGAGTGCGAGATGAAATCGCCGCTAATGCAGCGTCCGGCCATCATCAGCCCGTCTACATCGCGAGCGATCATGGCACGCAAGGGGATGTCGTAGGGAGCCACTTTGATGTTCATGTTGGCGCGGTGCGCCGATCCATCTTTGTTGTGGGCAGCGGAGGTGGCGTGCACATCCACGCCGAAGGTGGCTCGGACCACGCCGTCGTCGTAGCGCGAACCTTTGATGACGTCGTCCTTGGTCACTGTGAAGCGCCCGGCCAGCCGACGTCCGTCGCGCACACCGATCTGCTCCGCCGTTGCCACCAGTTGAAGCCCATCCCAGGGACCGCCGAGTCCGCGAAGGCCCGCGATCATCTTGTTCATCTCGGCGCGGGCACGGACCGTCGCCGCGGTAATCTCCGCCGCATCCCAAGGCTTGACGCCATACTCGTGATTCAGCATGGCAAAGATCAGGTTGTCCCGAACATGAAACAGCGTGGGGTTCGCGTAGGAGGGGAAACTGCCGCTCTTCACAATGGCATCTTTGACCTGTTTCTTTTTGTCTCCCTTGCTGTTCTCCCCCGTCAACGGCACGCCGAAGCGCACAAAAGGCCGCAACGTCTCAACGTCCTTCACCACCAACAGGGCATTGAGCGACATGGGCTGGCAGGGACAGTCGGAGGCTTCCCCGATCTCGAACGTGCATCCTGCCAACGCACCAAGATCACCATCGCCAGTGGCATCGATGAAGACGGGCGCGCGCCAAGCCTGACGGCCGGACTTTGACTCCGTCACGATGGTGGTGAGCCGCCGACCGTCCCGAAATGCTGCGGAGACTTTGGTGTGATATTGGAACTTCACGCCAGCCTCGACACACAATTCCTCCAGCAAGAGCTTCAGCGCCTCGGGATCGTAGCAGAAGGCGCTCGCGCTTTTTGAATTCGCGCGGGCATCGCGGCGATCCAGAGCGTCGCGCAATTCCTTCGCAAAGCCCGGCTTGTCGAAATCGAGGAAGTATCCCAGCAATCCTGCCGTCCACACGCCACCCAGGCAACCGCGCCATTCAAACAACCGCACCCGTGCGCCTGCCCGCGCCGCCGTGATCGCTGCGGTCACGCCCGCCGGACCAGCGCCACACACGATGACGTCCGCATCTTCCACCAGGGTGAGATGGGACGCAGGCTCTATGAATTGCCCTGGCTTGAGAGGCGCAGTCTCCTGCGCATTGGCGGTGGCGGTCGCACCGAACGCCAGCGGAGGGATCGCGCCACCGGCCAGGGCAGTGCGGAGAAAGCGGCGGCGAGAAGAAGAGGGCTCGGGGTGCATCGGCTTGAGGTGCTGACGGTTAGTTTTGCGCAGGGACTGGCAGTCTTACGCCGGGAGAGAAGTGAGACTTTCGATGTTTAATGGGGCGTGCGTTTGAGGGCGGCCGGTACTGAATCGCCTGAACGCCAATACCGTCAGGGGAAAAGTCAACGAATGGGCCTGTCATTCCGTGGTAGAAATGATCGACGGGGTTTCCATGGGCAGGCCTCGCCAGACTCGGCCGACCCATGGCTACTCATGGCGAACCCTTCGGGTTCGAGGAAGCGGGAGGATTGGGTTTGTTCGACTGAGCCGACTAAAGTCGGTACTCCAACCCTGCTTGCAAAGGCGGAGGGGAGGTTTGCATCGTCCGGGTGATGGAGAAAGTTCGATCACTTTCCCTGATGGCATTGGTCCCGCATGCGGGACGGTCAGACTCCCCTACTTCGCCGCCGAGGGAAGGCCTTTCATGACCTCGGGAAGGGCTTTGATGAAAATCTCGCGGCTGCGGAGGCCGCCATAGCCTTCCTGGTCTTTTTCGTCGACGAGGAGCTCTGCGAAGATCAACTGACGGTCGGCATTGGTGGCCCAGCCAACGAACCAGCCGACGTGCCGTTTGCGGTTCAAGGAGCCATCAGGCTTCCGCTGAAAGCCGCTGCCGGTTTTCCCCTGGATTGTCCAGCCATCCTCGGCCTTGAACACAGGCAGGATCTTCTTCGTCATCTCATAGGCTTGGTCGGAGACGGCCAGTTCCCGTTTCACCAGCTTTTTCAGGAAGGCCACTTGCTGATCAGGAGAGACCAGAAGCGAGGACATGAGCCAGGAGTCGGTGAGCCCATTGTTCTTACCCGGATCCCCGGAGACATCCTGGTTGCCGTACTGGAACTGCTTCACGTACTTTTCAAAAGACGCCATGCCCAGCTGGCGCGTGAGCTTTTGGGAATACCAGACGACGGAGATGCTTTCCCAAAGTGTGGGGTCGATGGTGCGCTGGTCATCGGTGCGCCATGAGTTGTACTCGGGAAGGTACTCCCAGGCAGGCTCGTGCTCGTTCTTCAGGATGCCCGCGTCATAGCCCATGACCGCGAGCGGAATCTTGAACGTGGAGCAAGGGCTGCGGCCCAGGTCACAAGGGCCTTCACGAACGAGGGCCTTGCCGGTGGCGGCGTCGATGATCAGACGGCAGTTCTGTGACTTGGCGTCCTGGGCGTGAGCGGCAGTTCCCAACGACAAGATGAGGGCGAGAGCGAGAGCTACAGTGAAAAGAGGTTTCAGCATACGGAGAGGATTGAGGAAATTCAGATTGAACCACAGAGACACAGAGGGCACAGAGACTGATTTTTTAAGGTTCTCTGAATTCCCTTGCCCTGGCTACAACGCAGGTTTTCAGACCCTGAGGAATGAGGTTTGATCCTTCCTTGAATTTTGAGTTTTGTTTTTTGATCCTTTCATTCCTTCTCAATCGCATAGCCCGTGGTGTCCACCTTGAAGACGCTGTCGGCGATGGGCATGTTCAATTTGTAGGAAGTAATTGCAGTGGTCATGCTGGATCCGTCACGCATGTGCATAGTCATGAGGTGGAGCGATCCGTCTTTCAGGTTTCCTTTGAGGGTCACTTTGATGACAAAAAGGGCGGCCTTGTTGTCCTTGAGGCCCAGATCAAAGGCCCATACGTCAGGATTGGTTGCATCGGGTTCGCCTCCGCGAATCTTGAATTGTTCCTCGAACTCCTTGAGGGAAATGGACTGCATCGACTGGATCATCGCGAAGCCCTGGCCCTTGCCGTCTTTCTCCTGGGCCTCAAGGGCGGCCTTGTTCCACACGCGGGCCTTCTTGTCTTTGCCATCGAGCACCCAGAGCGAGCCTTCGCCATCGCGCTGCACGAGCAGATCCGGCCCAGGGCCAATCTGCCAGCGGAAGCTGCCGGGCTTTTCCATCCAGACCTGCCCTTCACGACGCAGGGGCTTGCGCACGCTTTTGAGCTGGCGCAGCTGATCGAACCTGGCCTCGACAGACTTCACCTTGCTGGAGGCGGCCAGCCACTTTTCGAGTGCGGCACGGGCTTCTTCATCGGTGGCAGCGAACGAGTCACCGGCAGTCACCGCCAGCATACCTGTCAGCAGAAGGCTCTTCGCTAGCATTATGAGGCGCGGATTTACGAAACGGCACGTACGCATGCTTCTAATGTGCCCTCCCACCTATCCATGAGCAAGCGTTTGCAAAGCATGTTGTCCCCCTGCCATAGACAGAGCGAGGGGCAGAACCTCACGGTCCTGCCCCTCGCCAGAAAAATTACGACTACTGGTACCCAGTTTAGCCCTGACCTGGCCCATTCACGCCACCACCTATCTGCTCGCCGGTTACGTGCAGCGCCTTGTAGCCGCCTGTTGCCTTGAAGTAGAGAATGAGGAGCAGATAGAGCACCGCCATCACTGCGGGCACTGCAGCAGTGACCTTCAGTGCCATACGGCTGCCTTCGAGCGTGGCATCCTTCACAGGTTGCACGTCCTTGTCAGAAGCTACCTTCGAGGACTCCCACCAGGCCGCAAGGGCGTCGTGGTTCTTGTCCTGTTTGCCATCTTTCGCCAGAGCCGCCGTCACATTGGCCAGTTCTTTGCCTTTGTCTTCCAACACACCGACTTTGGCACCGTCAAGACCTTTGATCTTGGGCAGGAACAGGAACCCCTTGGGCTCACCCACAGAGTAGCGGGCATAAGTTTCAGGAGCTTTCACTTCGAGTTGCTTCGTAGCGAAGTAGTCCTGCTTGTAACCGATGGCAGGGCCACCCAGAAGACCAGCTGAAAGCATGCCTACGCCACCGATGAGACCAATTGCCACAGCGCCACCTTTAGGGAAGCGCTCTGATGTCACAGCCAGCATCGTTGGCCAGAGGAAGGTCTTGCCACAGGCATAGACTGTCGCAGCCACAACACACATGGCGATGCTCGTAGCGTTGCCCAGCAGGGTGAGACCGATGCAGCCAAGAATACCACTCACGAAGAGCAGCCCCAGAGGAGAAATCCGGTGAACGATCGGGCCTGCAACGAAGCGCAGGGCAAACATCAACAGGGAGGTGTACATCAT
>JBGGMQ010000825.1:0-4382 GCA_041287975.1 Verrucomicrobium sp.
CCCCGACAAGCTGCACCACAACCGCCATCTCCCCTCCTCCAGCGGCTCCGCCGGGCTCGTGAAATTCTGCACCAAAGTCCCCGGCTCCATCTTGAACATCAGCCCCTGCCTCTCCCAACCGTTCTCCCCCGCCACTGCCAGTCCACAGCCCCAAGTCACCATGGCGAGTCCGCCGGTAAGGGTGCCGTGCACTGCCCGTCGAAGGAGAGAAAGAGAGTTTCGCATACGTCAGCCCATAACAACGTGAGCCAGACTCAAATTCTTCACCAGAGTATCATTCCAGAAATATGCTCCCGGCCACTGACCACTTTCCCTGAACCCGATCCCCACCCAATCCATTCCTAATTCCTAATTTCACAGGGCTGCCACACCCCAAAGCCGCTCCAGCAAGTCCATCATCTCTGGATCCTGCTGTTTCAACTCCTCCCGGGTAAAGGGATAGAAATCGTTGCGACTGAAATAAGCTTCGGTGCACTCGGCAAAGTACTCCTGCGCTGTCGTCATCGCATAGGCGCGATCCATATGGCTGCGGCCCTCGCTGTCCCTGCGCTCCACCCTGTCGTACTTGCCGCCGGCTTTCGCCTTCTCGTAAGCAGCCTTGATTTCCAGATTGCCAAAGCCCATGCGCACCGACAGGCAATGATACGCATGCGCCAGCTCATGCAGCGCGAAGTTGGGCATGCGCCGCGTCTCTGCCTCAAAGATGCGCACGTTCGTAAACTCAACTCCGTTGGCCATCCCCGGATCCCGGCCGTTGGTCCTCAGCCACACAGCATTGGGATGAAACTCCGCCCGAGGGCCCACTCCTGGATACTCAGGATTGATCCACAAAGGCACCTTCTGCAACTCTGCCACCGCCTTTGCGGGAACAACGCGTACAATCTCCTCCAACTGCGCCCGCAGCAATCCCATCGCCTTCTCCAAAGCAGGCGCATCCTGCTCCATCAGTTTCGGGTTCACATGCACCTTCCAACCTGCGATAAGTCCTTCCTCATACCGCCGACTCAGAACATCTTTGTCTCGATCAGCCTGAGCAACCAGACATGAAGACATTGCCAAAGTGAACGCAGTCAAGCATCGCCACAGAGATTTCATCCTATTGGGCTTGGTTTAATGAAACTTCCAGGGCCACCGCTCCACAGAATGGCGGCCTAAAAATCAGCAATCAGCAATCAGCAATACAAAATCACAAATCTGGAAAGCCTCATTCCACTTTCAGCACCCCACGCATGAGAATCCCATGGCCGGGGAACGAGCAAATGTAAGGATACGCGCCCTTGGCCGGAGCGGTGAATTCCAGCACTTCCTGCTTCCCGTTGTCGAGCAGCTTGGTGTGCCAGAGCACATCACCTCCATCCGGGATGAAGCCGTTCTCAAACCCTTTCGCGCCCATCACCATGGCAGCCGTCATGATCGCATCCGCCTTGCCGGGTTTCAGGATCAGGAGGTTGTGAGGCATCACGTCGGTGTTGGCAAAGGTCAGCTTGATCTTCTTGCCGGACTTCACTGTCAACTCCTTCACATCATAGATCAGGCGCTCGGGCACGGTGCCGACCCGGATGGTGGTCAGTTCCGGCGTGTCGCTCAGGATGCCGGATTTCTCCGCCTTCTTCTCCACCTCCCCTGCGATGATGCCACCCTTGGTAGAGGCCTCGACGTTAAACCAGAGCTGCTGCACCACGTGCGCCGCATTGCGCGCGTGCGGCTCAGGTGATTTCTGAAGCGCTGCCAGCAACTCCGTGTTGCGCACATTGTGCTGTTGGAAGACCCAGAGCGCCTCCAGCAGGTGATGCGCGTCCTCCTTCTTCGCCGGGTCGAACTGCTTGATCCATTCCCGCGTCGCGGAAACAACATCTGCGGTCGGCCGCTCGCTCAGCTCCACCCTCGTGCGCTGACGCACGCCATCGGTCGGGTGCTTCAGATTCTCCAGCAACGCCGGAACCGGCTGCCCATCAATCGCCACTGGCTTTTGCAGCGGACGGCCCTTCGCCGTCATGCGGTAGATGCGCCCGTGCTTGTGGTCCCGATTGGGGTCACGGACGTTGTGCTGCATGTGGCCAATGATGACGTTGTGCCAGTCGGCAATGTAGAGTGCTCCATCTTCACCAAAGATCGCATCACTCGGGCGGAAGTTCTTGTCCCCGCTCATGAGCAGACCGCGGGACTTGTCCTCCGTGGTGGTGCCATCGGCTTGCACACTCTTCACCGTGAGCTCCGCTCCCGCGGGTTCACCCCACACCGCTCCGGTTTCCCCGTTGCGCGCCAGATCATAGTGTTTGATCCCCAGGAAGCCGATCACATTGCAGATGAGGAAGTCCCCCTGCATGTCGTCCGGGAAATTCGTGCTGCTCACCACTTCACTGGCCGTGACCGGTCGCACTTCCTTTTTGAGCAACTCGTACATCTTGAAGCCATTACCCTCCGGCCGTACCTGGTAGGCCCGGCCGCCCGTACCGTCCGTCGCATACTGGTAGCCCCAGTTGTCGAAGGCGATACCGTGCGGGTTCGGCGAGTTCAAGGCATGCATGGCAATCGTGAAACGCCGTGGGTCGAAGCGGTACATCGCACTGGCACCTGCCTCCAGCGAAGGCCCCCAAGGGTGCTCGTAATTGTGTTGCATGAACACACCGCTCTGCCAGTAGATGCCACCATCGGGCCCCATGATCAGATTGTTCGCGCCATGGTGAGTATCAGCAAAGTCCACGCCCTGCACCAGGATCTGCCGCACATCGGCCACATCATCGCCATCCGTATCCTTCAGGAAGATGATGTCCGGCGCACAGGTCACGATCACTCCGCCATTCCAGAACTCAAAGCCCAGCGGATTCTGCACTCGAGCGAACTCTGTCACCCGGTCGCACTTGCCATCGTGGTCATCATCATGGCAGATGAGCAGCGCGTCCTTCATCTCCTTGAGCGGCTCCCACATCGGGTAGGTGTGCCACGCTGCCGCCCACAGACGGCCCTTCGTATCCACCTGCAACTGCACTGGATTCACCAGTTGCGGGAACTTCGCCTCATCAGCAAACAGCCCCACTTCAAAACGAGGGTCAAAAGCCATCTGCTGGATCGCCTGCTGCCCGCTCACATATTCCAGCCGGCCTTCCTTCACCGCACTGCTGCTGCTGCTGCCGCCACCCACGTTGGAGATCACTGGCACGGGCTTCGGCACGCTGCTGTCGTCGATCTTCTTGTCCTTGCCTTTGGCACGCGCCCACACCTGTTCATCGCGGTTCGCAGTCATCACATCCAGCATCGTCAGCTCGTGCTGCAAGACCTCGCCGTTCGTCTGCTTGTTGCTGAAGGCCAGCGTCGACCGGCTCCCCCAGACATCATTGCCATCACGGGCCCGGTAGCGGGCGTTCCAGTGCAGATCTTTGTCCAGCACGGCTGCTCGCAGCTCCTCCATGGAGGGCGAGGAGCTAACCTGACGCCCCAGCAGGGCCTTCGCGATCACCTCCGCCAGCTGGCGGTCGCCTTCGGCGGTCAGGTGCACGCCATTGATCGTCAGCGGCTCCTTGGCCGACTGGAAGAGGGCAAGGGAAGGGTGGAAGAGATCCACAAACGCCACACCCGCCTCTTTCGCTGCCGCCTCGGTGGCCTGCGTATAGGCCTCCAGCAGTGGATTGTGCGCCTTCCCATCCGGCACATTGGGGTTCTTGGTGTCTTCATGCGCGATCGGGCTGAAGAGTACCACCCGTGGGAAGGCCTTGCCGTTCGCCTTGGTTCCCCGCACGTACTTCACAAAGTCCACCAGTTGCTTCTGGTAAGCCTCCGGTTTGTTCTCGAACGACTCGTTGTAGCCAAAGAAGGCGAACACCACATCCGGCTTCACGTGCCGCAGGTAGTCCGTCATGTGCATGTGCCCGGAGCTTCTGGGGAAATGCCCAGGGCGGTCACCGCTGGCGCTCATGTTACGAAAACGCACGTTCTGCTCCGGCAGCGCGCTTTGCAGCAGCGTTTCCATCCAGCCATCGTGTTGCATGCGGTCTGGCAGTCCATTGCCCAGGATCGCCACCGTCTCCCGCTTGCCAAAGGCAAACGGCAGCAGGTCTTTGTAGTCTGCCGGCACTGCCACCAGTTCCGGAGCATTCGCCGCGCCTGGCTTCTTCGGTGCGGACTTGCCCGGCTTCCCGTTGAAGGTCAGGTAAGTTTGCTTGCCCCCGTTTTTCACATCGATAACCATGGACTCCGGTGCGGCCACATTCACCGCGGTGAAGACCTCTTTGCGGTTTTCATCCAGCAGTTTCAGGGTGAAACCATCCAACCGGTCGGCGAAGCCTTGCCGGCTCCATACCGCCACAGTGTCCACTTCATGTGCGGCACCCAGGTCCACCTCCCACCACGGGTTTGCCTCATTCTCCTTCGTGTGCATGATCCCC
>JBGGMQ010000826.1:0-11456 GCA_041287975.1 Verrucomicrobium sp.
GAGCTGGCTGCAGACTGGGAGGAGGAAACCAGCGCTTTCAGTGCCGCGACATCCGCAGGGTCCATCTGATCCGTGCCGGTGTCTGCACCGGCGCTTTCCGACAACGAGGTTGTGGCAGCAGAGGAGTCAATTGTATTCATGATTTTGAGTCCCGGTCAGGGCCAGTAGGTTTTTTTTGGGGGAGATGAAATCTTCGAGTTCCAGGTCGGCCAGGCGCTCTTCTTCCAGAGACTGTTCCTGCCGCCAGAGTTCGCGGTGCTCCACGAGCTTCTCCAACTCCTGGGTGGCTTTGATGTGGGCCTTGCGGGCAACCTCCAGCGCCTCGCGGGCCTTGTCGAGATCCCCTTCGGCTTTGCGGAGCAAATCGATGAAGTCCAGCTCCTTCTCACGCATGCCGGCGATCTCCAGGCGCATGTCCGTGATGTCGCCCAACTTCACCGGCTTGAGCATGATCGAATCCAATTTGCGGATTTCCTCCTCCTGGCGCCAGACTTTGTAGTCTTCCAGTTCCTTTTCCCGCCGGGCTACGAGCTGTTCAGCTTCCACCACCACCCGCCGGGCCATCGTCACAGCTTTGCTCGCCTTGTCCTCGCGATGTTCGCGGACAAAGATGAGGTCTTGCAGGAGATACCGGGCCATGAGGGGGAGTGTTGAGAGGTGGAACTCTGGGAATCTTCGGTTGGTTGGAGGCTTAACGGGCCAGTTGCATCATGGCCTGCAGGGTTTGCTCGAAGGTACTTTGCTCACGCAGTCCCTGTCTGAGAAAGGCATTGATGGCGTCCACCTTGGCGATGGCTTCATCCGAGGAGGCATCGCTGCCTTTCTTGTATTCCCCAATGCGGACTAGCAGTTCCACCTCTTGGTACTTGGCCAGCAGGTTGCGAAGCTTGCCTGCCGCTTTCAAGTGGTCGGGAGTCGCAATGGCGGTCATCAAACGACTCACGCTCGCGAGCGCATCGATTGCAGGGTAGTGGTTGGCGGAGCCCAGCTTGCGGGAAAGAATGATGTGGCCGTCCAGAATGGAACGGGTTTCATCTGCCACAGGTTCGGTCATGTCATCACCTTCCACGAGCACCGTGTACAGCGCAGTGATGGAGCCGTTGGCAGAGCATCCGGCGCGTTCCATCATTTTAGGCAGCGTGGCAAAGACGGAGGGTGGGAAACCGCGACGGGTGGGGGGCTCGCCCGCTGCCAGGCCGATCTCACGCAAAGCGCGCGCGAATCGCGTCACAGAATCCATCAGCAGCAGGACTTTCTTGCCCTTGTCACGAAAGTATTCGGCAATGGCAGTGGCGACATAGGCGCACTTGAGACGCTCCATGGCTGGCCGGTCGGACGTGGCAATGATGGTGACAGCGCGCTTTACGCCTTCTTCACCCAGATCGCGTTCGAGGAATTCGCGCACTTCGCGACCGCGTTCCCCGATCAGCGAAAGTACCACGATGTCAGCCTCAGTGTTGCGGATGATCTGGCTCAGCAGGGTACTCTTGCCCCCGCCTGCCGCAGCAAAGATGCCCATACGCTGACCTTCGCCACAGGTCAGCAGACCATCCAAAGCCCGTACGCCCAAGTGAATGGGCGTCGTTATCAGCTGGCGGGTCATGGCGTTGGGCGGATCCGCCGTCACTGCGTAATATTGTTCGATCTCGAACGGCCCCTTGCCATCGGAGGGGTTGCCCAAACCATCCAGCACGCGTCCAAGCATGTCAGGCCCGACGGGCACCCGGTGGACTTCTCCCGTAGGCGTCACTTCCGTAGAGGACGAAATGCCTTCCAGTTCACCCAATGGCGAGAGCAGCACGAGGTTTTTGGCAAATCCGACCACCTCCGCCAGCTTGGTCTCTTCCTGCCATGGATTGCGAAGATGACACAGTTCGCCAATTTTCACTCCCGGCGCATAGGCCTGGATGATCGTGCCCACCACCTGTACCACCCGACCCCGCGGGACCAATGGACGCGCCGAATCCACAGCCCGAAAGAGGCGGCGGTTCAGGGCTTCAAAATCCATGGTGGGGCGCAGAGGCATGGGAGAAGGAATGGGAGGCAGGGGGATGGTGGAAATAAGGGTGGGCAGCGGGGGACTACTTCAGAGAGTTGATCAAAGCCTTTTCGATGGCCCGAAGCTGGGTCTGGATGCTGGCGTCGACGACACCGATCTCCGTCTCGAGCACGCAACCGTCTTCAGCCAGACGTTCGTCGGGAAGCACTTCCAGGAACTGCACCTTGGGGCAGGATTCGAGCATGGTGTTGACCCGTGACTGGAGCCACTCCGCCTGGGCAGGGGCCACTCGCACAGTCACATGACCTTCATTGCGCGTGGTTTCCAGCGCATGACGCACCGCCTGCTCTACGATCTCACGCTGGTCAAATTTGCCCAGCACGCGGCGGAGGGCGCGGATGACCAGATCCACCATCACTCCTTCCACCTTGGAGAAGTAGGCGGCGCTTTGCGTCATGCATTCCATGATCTGGCCGGCGATCTCCGCTTTGCCCTCCTCCTGTCCTTCCTTGAACCCCTCTTCATGGCGGCGTTCATATTCGTCCTGGGCCTCCTGCCGCTTTTGCTCGGCATCCTTTTGGGCCTGGGTACGCAGTCGTACGGATTCCGTGATAGCAGCATCGACGATGGCCTTGGCCCCGGCGAGCACGGCATAATCCTCCGACTTGATGACACGGGTGGACGGTTCCAGCGCTATCCCTGTGGTGTCTAGGCGAAGCATGCCTGTTCCTCCTTCGTAAAAACTTCATTTCCGACCCTGCGGACAAATGTCCACACCTGGTCGCATTCCTCTTCCGCCAGCTTGGGAACGGAATCCCGTGAGACCAGGGGCGGAAGCTTGATCCAAAAACGACGCAACAGTTCTGGAGGCTCGTTGGAGAGCATGCCCAGCAAAACAGCCCAGCCAGAGGCGAGCACCTGTTGACCAAAATTCCCGGTCGCCTCAGCCGTCAACTGCGGCAGGGAAGGCACTGGCATCAAGCGCCCGCGGCGCAAGGCAAACGCATGCGCCGCCGCCCCGATTGCCTCTTTCAATTCGACCGTTTGCTGACGCGCTATGATGGTGCCGATCCTGGCGGCCTGCAGGGCTGCGCCACAGTAGCAGGCGAGCTTTTCCAGCGTCGCACTGTTCATGAGCACCAGCCGCCGGCGCGGTGGAGTGAAGTCCCACCAGGCGGGGACATGCGCTATGCCCAGTTGGGCCGTAACCCACCGGGAGGCGTGCTTCTGACCGGTGGGTGAGTTTGCCAGGTAAGTCAGCACTTCTTTGTGCGGGAGAATGGCGAGCCGGTCTGGGTGCGCCCACATCTGAGGCCGGCTGTGGAAATCCCCGATCAGTCGAAAGAGATCCGGCTGGCGTAGCGCCACTTCTGCATACCACTGGGGGAGGTTCATGCGGATGCGGATGACTTGGGTTTGCCCCGCCGGATGAGGAGAAACACGGCCGTGGCCAGAAGAAACCCGCCACCACCGGCCGCAGCAGGCACACCCCATGGGGGGAGCGAGCCAAGCAAACCGGCGGACTTCGTGGAGGACTCTTTCTCTTTGGGGCGGATGGGCTCTTGCAATTCCGCCGACGTGATGACCAGCTCAACATTTTCGGGCTTCAGACCTTCGATGCTGCGCGTTACGAGATTCTTCAGATCCTGTGTGTTGTTGGCCAGGTTGTATCCGGGCCGGCATTTGATGAATACGGCTGCAGAAGCCGGATTGGTTTCTTCCGCCAGGGGATCCGTGTCTGGCAGGGCGATATGCACGCGGGCGGAGACCACACCGTCGATTTGCATGAAGGTTTCCGAGAGTTCCTGGCCCAGCGCATAGATAAAACGAATGCGCTCTTCTGTGGGGGAGCTCACCAAGCCAGACTTCTGAAAGATCTCACCCATGCGCTGGAAGCTTTGCTTGGGCAAGCCCATGGCCTGGAGTGTCTGCATGGCGAAGGAAAAGTCTTCCGACTTCACCTGCAGTGCCCACTTGTCCTCCTTGCCTGGGACCTTGGTGCAGTCCACCGCGCGGTCCATGAGTGCAGCCATGACTTCGTTGGCCTCCTCTTCACGGAGGTCACTGAAGAGCGGCACCTGCTTGGCGCAGGAAACCAGAACAAGAACGCTGAGAAGCAGAAAGATGCGGGAGAGGGAGGCCATGCAATACTGTGCCGGAGAATGAAATTGGAGGTCGTGACTGAGGCTGATGCCAGGGAAGGCTTAACATGGCGGGCAACCGACAGCGGGCGGCAGGAGCCGCCCGTGGTCGATTTCCTCAATCCAAATCAACCGCCGCGGCTGAGTTCTTTGATGGTGTTGGTGCCAGCCTTGGAGGCGTTGTCCATGCCCGTCACGGACATCGACCACTGGGTCACTTCAATCTGGAGGGCCATGACTTCACCAAAGTCCATGCCGAGTTTCAGGGGGTCTGTGCTGGCGAGGTGGTTGATTCGCGTATTGATGGATTCCAGGCCGTGGTTGTAGCCCGAATTGAAGTTTGTGAGGCCGTTCAGAATGGAATCTCCCAAAGTTGTGGGAGTGACTTCCGTAGAGGGTGCTGCCTGCGAGGGTGCCGCGGGTGCTTGGGCTGGGGCGGGCCCGGAAGTGCTGGCGATCAAAGTGCGCAGTTGTTCCAGGTCCTGGGGCGAAGAAACCCCCAAAGGGGCAGGAAGGGCCGCAGCGGAGACCGCTGTCTGGGCCTGTATTGGCAGAGCGACAAGAGGTACACTCATAGAATGTTGCGTTTGGTGAGAAGTTGATCAGCGGAAACGGTGAGCAGGTTTTCCGCCATGGCCCGCGCATTGGGGTCGTTGGTGGATTCAGCCACCTCTTTAAGCAGAGTTGTACCGTCGCTCTCCCGGCCCTGCAGCCGCAGCGCACACCCAAGGTGGGCACGTGCCAGGTCAGAGCCGGGATTGAGTTTCAGCGCACCTCCCTCCAGTGACTTGACAGCCACTTCGAGTTTCCCCTCCAGTATTGCCACCGCAGCAGTTCCGATGATCGGGATCTCACTCTCGGGCCTTACGGCTTGGACACCGTCGAAGACAGTGGTCGCCTCTTTGTAGAGGTTGTTCCATGCAGCAAGGTAGCCGATTCGCATCAGCAGCCGGACGAGTTCAGAGTCGATTGGAATCATGCGCCAGAAGGCGGGAAGGTGATGAATCTACTAGCGAAGGTTGCTGACGGCGTTTTTGGAAGGCTCTTGAATCGCTTTCACAAGGTTCGAGACCGCCGTGGCGGCGTTGGTCACCTGGTTGACGCGCATCTGAAGCAGCACCACAGCACCAGGATCGGAGAAGTCCAGGTTTGAGGCATCATCCACAACCTGCGTTGTGGCTTCGTTGACCTTGTTTGCCATACCTTGGATGTCGTCGAAGACGGCTGAGTTGGATCCGAAGAGTTCTGTGTCGAATGATACGGTTGATGCGGGCATAGTGCTTGGTGTCCTAGAGGGACGGTTGATTGATGATATTCAGGGTTGTTTGGTTTGTTCCGCCTCGTTGAAGGAGTTCATCTTGAACGTTGCGAAAAATTCGAGAAGCTTCTGGGCTTGAGCAATGCTGGTGACGAGCCTGCCAGCCGCCTCATAGTCCGCCAATGCCAGTCCGGCACGTTGTGCGTGGCCCAGTTTGAGCCGCCAGTCGTCGAGATAGGTGTTTAGCTCCGCCCGCACGGAGCCGTCGGCGTCATTGGCCAAGGCTTCAGCAAGATCTGGAGTGTCTATGGAACTCATGGCTTGGTTTTCTTCTGGGCTTGGGAACTGGCAGTAGCGGATTTTTGGGTCAGGCTGTTTCCGGCAGGCAGGGGAGGGGCCGGTTCGGTGGCGATAGCCGCTTCCAGTGCCTCCTGTATTGCCTTCTGCCTTTCGGTGAGCGGCGGTTTCGAAAAATCTGCATTTACCGGCAGCGCCGGGAGGATAGTGAAATTGGGAGTTCCCGGTTCAGCAGCGAAGGGTGCCTCTGATCCGTTTCCTTTGAGGGCAGATTCTCCTGCTTTTTGGTCTGGAGCAGTGGTGGCTGACGGAGTGGACTGTACTGGGAGGGGGAGTAGAGGCTCGTTGCTGGCGACTGCTGGCACCACGATGGGGGGAATGACGACAGCAGGCGGGGCTGCGACGGGAGCCGCCGGTGGCACCTTCGATGTCGCCTCGGCGATCGTCGCAATGTTCAGAGCGGCACTCTTGAGGAGAGCTTCGGCTTCGGCGGTAAGGCGTACTCTGTCGCCGACCCTCACCTCCCTGACTTCGCCATCGGTGGTGGTAATGCTGACGACTCCCTCCTTGATGGAGAGCACTTGGCCCCCAAAAGGCAGACGAGCCCCGCTGAAATAGACCCCGCCACTGCTCAAGCGCATGGAGCTTAAACCCCCTGCTCGCACCTGGATGAATTCCACCGTCGCATCGGCTTTGTCGATGGTAGGGAAAAGAGCCTTTGGGGGAGGGGCGGCTACTACAGGAGCCGGGGTAGGAGCTGGTGCTGCTGGCGTTGCCACAGGTGTGGGTACAGAAGGCACTGCTGCGGTTGGCGTACTGTTCAGGCTCTCTTTGCTTTCGCGGCTGGCGGCTGGCAGGGTGATGACCACGGTACTTGCCTCCGGCTTGACAATGGCTGGCACTTGGACCTGGGAATCCACGCCGGTGACTCCCGGGATGCCGTCCACGAGCTGCTGTTTGACGCGATTCCAAAGGTCACGGTCAGTGACACTGCCGGATACCATGAGGCGGCCTTCGTTATTCGCGGTCACATCAAGCGGCAGCCGCTGAAGCCGTAGGATGGACCGGGCACTTTCTGCCAGTGATTCGAGACTCCAGATCCGTGGATTGACTCCAGAGGCCTTGTTGCGAAGATCGATCTCAATGTCGCGCAGCTGGTCAGACTTTTCGACATATCCACGTGCGTAGAGACGTCCACCTTCAGTTTCAACAGAGACCGAGTCCGCCACCTTGTGAAACTTCAGCACCTCTTCCGCGCGGTTCTTGAGATCTGCGGCTTCATTACCACCAGGCAGGGGGTTGTTCCCCTTCCAGATGTTGAAGAGGACCAGCCACGCCGTCAGGAGGAGCAGCCCAAACGCCAACCCGAAAATGGCCACCGCTCTTTTTGGGGGACCCGGGGTGGGTGCCACCGCCTCCGCCTCTGGTGTGCTGCTTTCGCCTGCCTTGCTTGACGCGGGTTCTGCTTTGGCTTCCTCGGCTGGTGCCTCTGGTGCTTCTTTTTCCAGCTCAGGAGCATCACTCGCGGAAAGCAGCGGCCACTTGCCATCCACCGGCCCCAGCACAAGGTGGGTGCCACCAATGGTGATGAAGACAAACGGATCAATCTTCATCCGGGTGTCCTTCACGCGGCGGCCAGCCACGTAGACACGTCCTCCCAAAGGCTCCACAAAGAGGGCCTTGGGTGCGGCCTCCACTGCCATGTGTTGGGGAGCGATGAGCACGTCGTGCAGCACGACGTCGCAACCCTCATCACTGCCGACGAGCGTTTTGCCAGGTATGAGATCGATCTCAGCGCCCTGATGAGGGCCTGCGATCACCTTGAGCAGCCACTGGGATTTTGAGTCGCTCATTGCGGATTGATGTGAATGCGGGGAACCACGTTTTTAGGAGAATATGTCGAACTCGGACTGGCGCCACCAGGGCCGTGGTCCGTCGAAACTGCGCCGTCAATGGGAGGCGGCAGATCGGTCACGTTGGGGTTGGGGATGGTTGCTTTCCAAGCTTCGTTTGCAACTTCCCGGGCACGAATGGTGGCCGGATGCACGTCGTCACGCACTGCCGGGGTGGAGTCGTTGTTGATGTCCACCAGCTTCGGCGTGATGAAGAAGAACCGCTGTTTCCGTTCCCGGACCACCTCCTTGCGCTTGAACGCCAGCCCCACAATGGGGATGTCTCCCAAGATGGGAACCTGCCGGGAGTTGTCCGTTTTCCGTTCTAGGAAATAGCCGCCCACGAGCAGGGTTTTGCTTTCGGGCACCATGGCTTGGGTGGTGATGGCACTCTCCCGGGTGCCGGGTACCTGGTCCACCGTCGCGTCCTGGAAGCTTCCGTCCGTAATGTCCAGCATCAGTTTGAAAGTGTGCTGGCCATTGTTGGTGATGACACTGGGCGTCACGCGGAATTGGACCCCGGCTGTCACGTCAAACAGGTCCACCTCCTGCTCCCCTGCGACCCGCACATAAAACGTTTCATTGGAGCGAATGACGGCCTCCACATTCTCCATGGTCAGTACTGACGGGCTCGACACAATGTCGGCCGTCCCTTTTTGTTGCAGGGCACGCAGACGGGTCAGGAGGTCGAAACCCTGGCCACCGATGAGGGCCGCCACATTCAGGCCATCACCACGTGCGATGTTGGTGCCATCGACGAAGGAGGGAATGGTCGTCGACGGAGCTTGCCCTCCCTCGAAAGCGCCGCGGTCTGCCTCAAAACCAAAGCGGTACTGGTTGCCATCCTTGGCCGTGTAGTTGCCCAGAAACTCCATGCCAAAGTCCTTGTTGTTGGTCGCATCGACATCGACAACGGCAGCGGTGATCTCGATCGCCTGGGTGGGTACATCCAGCATCTGGATCAGTTCATCGTACAAAGGCATGCGCGCAGCCAGATCCCGGATCACAATCGCGTTCAAGCGGGTGTCCACCACGACAACCGGCTGGCCAATTTCGGCCGGATTGGAGGGGGATGCCGCATCAGACCGGGTGCCGGTGCCACGCGGTCCGGAAGAATTCAATCCAGGGGTGGACGGAGCGTTTTGCCCAAAAGAGGCCAGCCCTGTCCCCCGTAGAGAGTCGCGGGATCTTAGTCTCTCATTGTAAATGGGCCCATTGATGGAGCTCCCTCCAGACTGGGGGTTCAGCAGCCGTTGCAAGGTGGTGGCCACCCCGGGGATCATCACGGAGGCCCCAGAGCCGGATCCGACGTTGGCATCTTGTGCCGTGGCATACTTCAGCCGGTATGTGCGCACCACATATTCCATCCCCGACTGCTCGAACTTTTGCGCCATCTGCACGTCCAGCTCCTTCGCCACCAGTTCCGTGGCTTGGATGTAGCGTGGGCCCCCTGCCAGCAGCAGCAGGCCAGGAGTGTCAGCCCCTTTCACATGGCTTTCTTTCCCTGCCGGACCGCTCGAAAATCCCACCGAGCGGAGCGCATCCTCCAGGCTCTTCCGGGTCAGGGCGTTGACCACCAAGGTCTTGGTGGCAACCTCATCTTCTGCATCCACATAGATCTTCCCGCCGTCGTAGAACCAACTGGCCCCGCCCACGTCGCATAGAGTGTTCAACAGCAACCCACAAGGCACCGCTTGGAAGTCGCCGCTCACCACGGCCCGTACTTGCGGGCTGATGACCGCCTGCAGCCCCTGTTTGGACACCAGCTCCTGAATCACGTCCGCTACCGTCCGCTGTTGTGTCGCCTGCACCGTCACTCGGGGCGTTTTCCAAGGGATGTCTCCGCGGGCAGCCGGGCTTGTTAAAAGCGAGGCCGTGACTGCCATCAAGATACTGGAGGAAAGTGTTCGCATGCGGATGAAGAAATCAGTTTGCGCCGAGCCACTGACGCCAGAATGAGGCTTCATTGATCAGTGACTCTGCTGCCGCGAGGCCGTCTGAGACCGAGCGGAGCTCGCCCTCAAACCGCCGCCACAAAAGCAACTCACGTGTGCCAGGTTCAAAAGTAATGGCCTCAGGGGTGGCCAGCTTGCTGAACCGTGCGCCGGAAAGCGCCAGACAGTCGGAGAGCAACGCTCCGAGCGGTTGCCGCCTGATCTGTGCCAAATCATCAGCCAATCCAATGACACTGCTGAAAACAATCTTCCCTCCCTGAATACGGGAAAAACGCAGCGGGATGCCATCCACTTCCACCGCGTAGTTGCCAGTCCCTTCAGGCTGAGGGCGTGGCAATCCCACTTCGTCACAAAGAGCGGCGACAGTGTCTGGAAGCGTGTCAGTCATATGTCAGTGATGGGAATGTATGAGAAACAAGAATGATGCTAAATGGAGATGCGGCCCAGGGGCTGAATGGTGATCTCTTCGGTCAGTTCCTGGTGGGAGAGAACCGGAAGTTCGTAAAATTCTTGTTCGATAAGCTTTCGCGTATAGCGTCGCACGTCCAGGGAGGTGAGCAGCACGGGCCGCTGGTTGCTCTCCCACACATTACCCACCTGCCTGCGCACGGATTGCAGCAGTGCTTTCACCGTGGTGGGATCCAGGGCCAAATAGGCACCTGCGGAAGTTTGTCGCACGGCTTTACGGATGTTCTCCTCCAGGCCAGGTTCCAGCAGATACACCGCCAGAAGGTTTTGCCCACGGCTGAACTTGTAACTGATGTAGCGACGCAGGCTTGAGCGCACATACTCGGTGAGTAACACTGCCTCCTTCTCTTTCTGGCCCCATTCAATGAGAGACTGAAGGATGGTGCGCAGGTTCCGGATGGAGATTTCCTCCTGAACAAGCCGCTGGAACACTTCGGTGATCTTTTGGACGGGCAGCACCCGTTGCACCTCACGTACCACTTCGGCAAACTGGCCTTCCATCTTCTCGAGGAGGTACTTCGTCTCCTGCAAGCCCACAAAATCAGCGGCGTACCGCTTTAGAATCACGGACAGGTGATAGGTCAGGACCTGCGTGGGGGCCAGGTAGGGCACGTTCGTTTTGTCGAGATCAGCTTTGCGGTCATTGGGCACCCAGAGGGGCGGGAGTCCTTTCAAGAAGGCCTTCTCCTCCACAAACGGGATGTTGAGCATCTTCAAGGAGTCCGCCTTTTCTCGCGCCAGGACGTGGCCTGCTTTGAATGACCCCTCAGCAATGGGCACTTCATGGAGCAGAATCTTGTAGGCTCCCGCAGGCAGGGCTTCGTTGAACCGCAGGTGAATACCCGGGAAAGGGACGCCCAGATCGTGGTAGAGCGCCTGTCGTACCCGGATCAGTTCATCATTCATCGATGTCGCATCGATGGAGTTCTGACTGGCGGCGGATACGTCCATCAGCAGGGGCACTGTGATGGAGAACTCATCATTCTGGTCCTTCTTTTTGACCTGGGGCTTGGCACCTGTGGCCGCCATGGCGGGAAGGTCCCGCTTGTCATGGGTGGCAATCGTGTGCTCTGGGGCCGCTTTCTTGTTGAGGGCGTAACCACCCACCCCAGCGAGAATCGCCAGGATGATAAACGGAATCTTCGGGAAACCCGGGATCATGGCGAAGCCGACCATGAAACCTGCCGCAATCATCAGCGCCTTGGGTTGGGAGAGGAGCTGGTTGCCCACATCGCCCCCGAGAGCTGCTCCCTCCTCACTGGCGGACACGCGGGTTACGATCATCCCGGCTGTGATGGAGATGAGCAGAGCCGGAATCTGGGAGACAAGACCGTCCCCGATGGTGAGAATAGAGTAGGTGGTGACCGCCTTGCCGATCTCCCAGCCCTTTTGCAACACGCCGATACAGATACCCGCTGTGATGTTGATGGCCGTGATGATGAGGCC
>JBGGMQ010000827.1:0-5282 GCA_041287975.1 Verrucomicrobium sp.
GGCATGGCGTAGGGGCGGAAGGTCTCCAGGCTGCCCTCGTGCTCGTTGTAGTAGAGGGCGCGATGCAGACCGAGGTTGCTTGCCTTGGGGGAGTCGATCAGGCTGGCAGAGTCGTTGGCGCTCATCTGGAAGACGACGCGCATTTCGAATTCGCTGAGTGCCTTGCGGCTCAAGGAACGGTTCACGTTGTTGAAGGTGTCCAGCGTGACCAGGATGTGAATGCCCACTGTGCTGCCTTCCGTGATGATGTCCACAAACTGACCGCCGGGGTTGCCTCCACCAGCATCATCGTCACTGCTCATGGAGAAGCTGAAGTCGTCCTCCTGGCGCAGTTTCTTGTATTTGTGTAGACCGTGGATCAAGACAAAGATGCTTGGTGCTTGAAGTGGATCTACATCGCCATTGAGACGGGCCTTCATCTCCGCATTGAGATCACTCATGATTGTGCCGATGTCCTGACCTCGGGAAACCGTTACCTCGTGTGGCACGGCCGAGACGATTCGATCCATGAATTCTGCATCAGGAGTGCCGGGCGTGGCCCCATGCAGGATGATGAACTTGGCCCGGTCTTTTGGATACTGGGCGGCAAGTGAGATCAAGGAAGTGCCCAGCAAAGTGAGGGCCGCCTCGTCGCGCTGTCCGACGATGAGCAGGTGGTTGCCACTTTGGCGTTGGAATGTCGCCTCGGTTGGGCCTTTGATCGAGTTGGGGGCTCCCATCCAGGCGCGGCCAGCCGTGGGGGCATGGGTGGGCTTGATGTCGAGTGCGAAGCGCAACAGGTTGTTCTCCTGAAGGTCGGCAGGAGCGTTGCCTTCGAACACGATGGGAGAGGAGTACTTGGTCTCGGGGCGCTGGTCGGCCAGTTCGTGCACCTTGTCGAGCCACTCATCGCGCTCTTCGTCGGCGAGCCAGACCACCTGGAAGGGGCTGTTGCCTTCTACCGCGCCAGCAGCATCATTGTAAATGCCCTCGCCTGGTCGGGTGAGGAGTCGGGGCGCTGAGTTGTTCTCATCCATGATGAGATAGGCATCGGCCTCATTGCATTGCAACGCGACACGGATGACCATCTGGCCCAAAGTCGCCCGGGCCAGGGAGTAGGCGCCGCCGAGTGTCTGGGAGCCGAGCAGTACGTGAATGCCGAAAGCGCGGCCTTGACGCACGATGCGGTCGAAGAGCAGGGAGGCTGTCTGGGCGATGGTGTCATCGTCCACGAAGAACTCCTGGAACTCGTCAATCAGCAGCAGGGAGCGGGGCATGGGCTCTGTGCCGCCTGCACGCTTGTAGCCGGCGATGTCCTGAACGCCCAGCTTGCGGAACATGTCACCGCGACGTTTCAGCTCACCATCCACCCGCTGGAGGACGCTCAGGGCGAACTCGCGATCGCTTTCGATCGCGACGACTTTGGCGTGAGGCAGCTTCTTGCTCGCGTAGCACTTGAATTCCACGCCCTTCTTGAAGTCGATAAGGTAGAACTCTACCTGCTCCGGGCTGCAAGTAAGGGCCAAGTTCGTGATAATAACGTGGAACAGAGTGGATTTCCCCGAACCGGTCTTCCCTGCGAAGAGCGCGTGCTGGCGGGTGCCTTTGCCGATCGCGAGGAACTGGTGCTTGGTCGCGCCAGTCCGACCGATGGCAATGCGGAGTTCAGTGGTGGTGTCGCCCGTCCAGAGTTCCCCGGGAGGAGGGGCGATCTGCGAGAATGGCACCTGCACCACGTTGGAGTCGATGCTGCTCTTGCCGATGCGGTGCACCAGTTGCACGGCGAGGTCAGGGTTGGGGGGCTCGTCAAAGGTGAGACTGGCTCCAGCTCTTTTCACGACATCATTCGCCATGACGAATCCAGCATTTTCCTTGCGGAAGCAGATGCTGTTCTGGCGGAGTTCGTCAGGTGTGAAGCCGTCTGGCAACGGATGGCGTTGGTCCCAGTGGATAAGGGTGTAGATCCCGCAGCGGGGACCGCTGGTGGCAATGCTCTGGAGGCGTTTGGCGGCCGTCTCACTGAAATTCACCGGGAAGTCCGCGATCACGAGGAAGTGATACTTCTCCGCCACGCTGCCCGCCTGCTCGTTGTACTCCGTGATGGTGGCGTACTCATTGCGCAGGTACATCTGGATGACCTTTTCAATATGTTCGCTCAGCTCGGCCAGACGCTCTTCGATCTGGTCGCGTTGCGTCCAGATCTTGCGGTTGATCAGGCTTTCCTCATAGTCGGACAGGTGCATGAGGCCGGCGAAGTTTTGCCCCAGGCCGACGGGATCAATGATGGTGAAGCTCAGCTTGCCGGGCGGAGTCGTGGCCAGCAGACGCAGAATGATGTTGTTGAGCGTGCTGATCGCTGTGGCACCCCCGGACTCGTTCGTCTCGAACAAGAGAGACCCCTGATGAGGGAAGGAGAGGGAGAGCGGAATACTTACCTTGGCCGGACCAGGAAGGGCCAGCCGTTCATCCTTGGGAACCTGGGCAGTAGGGCGCCCAAGATCCAGATTCAGATGCGCGAATCGTGTAGCAGCGGTGAAATCCGTGGGCGGCTTCCAGCCGTCTGCGTACGAAGTTTCCCAACGCGGAAAGCGGGCAGCCGTCGCTGAGTTCATCTGATTGATGGCATCATAGAGAGGCGTGATCTCGCTTTTCCACTCGGCTTCCAGCTGGTGCCAGCGGGCATTCTCACCAGCTTCCAGGGCTGCCACATCGGCTTTCTGGGCGGCGCGGAGGGTGGCGATCCGTGACGTCGCGGTGCTGGTGGTACTCTCGATTTTTGCGGACTGGGTGGATTCCAGATGCGCCAGCCGGTGCTTCAGCGTCGCATCTATCTTGCTGAGCAGTCGTGGATGCTGGGCAGCCAGTTTGGTCGTCATCCGCTGGTCGTATTCGGCAGCCACATCGTCTGCGAGCAGTTTCTGAGCTTCGATTTCCTCAACCTCACGTTCGAAAGCCTCTTGCATTGCCCCGCGGCCTTGCTGGGTGTGGGAGTCCACTGTAGCCCGGCAGCTCTCCTGGAGGAAGCGGGCCTCATTGATCGAGCCCGCCAGTTCTTTGGCCAGTGGGCGGGCCTTGGACATGCCCATCAAGTGCACAAAGTAGATCAGCACAAAGACCCCAATGCAGCCCCCCGCCACGGTGCCATAGTCCCGCGGGCTGACTCCGAGGCCGTAAATCGCCCCCATGCCAAGCAGGATGATGATTAGTGCAAAAAAGGTCAGGGGCACCTTCGAAAACAAGCGGGGCAGCGGATAGGTGCGGAATTCTTCCAGTTGTTTTTCCCCGGATGCAACGTGGGCTTGCAAGCTGTTCAACCACTCGTTTTCCTCGCCTTCCGGCACTGGACCGGGGAGGGGAGCTTTGCGTCGCACGCGAATGAGATTGATGAAGGAGCCTGCGCCTGCAAAGGCATCCCGGGTGCGGTGGAGAAGCTCCGTCAACTGAGCCTGGCTGTGATTGAGGCGCCTTACGAATTCCGGGTTCACGACACCCGATGCGGCGAGGTTCCGCTCCAGGCGGAACCGGCGCATCTGGAGTTCTCCCAGCCAGCTTTCCCTCACTTCCCGCACCTTTCGGGGCAGGTGTCGTACGAGCACGAGATGCGAACGCTCCACTCGCGCACGGCGGCGTTTGAAGACCGTCTTGAGCCGTTCCGTTTCAGTCTCAAGAAAGCTGGACGCCTGCCCCACTTCTTGACTGAGACGCTGCTCCGCCTGGTCGATGTTGACCTGGTGTTTTTGCGTCACAGCTCCCCGCTGGGAGCGCAGTTCTTTAAGCAGCTGTTCTTCGCGTTTCGCAAAGTCTGCTGCTTTGTTTTCCAGGGCTCCGACGAGTTCGACGCTCCGGCTAACTCTGAGATCTAATCCGCTACTCACAATCGTTTCGCACCTTTCTAAGCAAGTTGTCCAATTCCTCCATGACGTTCCGCGATTGCGTCACCATGCCGGGAAGTTTTTCCAGATAATTCCGTTCAAATTCCATGCTCTTCACGTCCCGCCAGTAGGATTTGGTCTGCTGCCATTCCACCACGAGCTCCCGGAGGGCTTGGGAAAGGTTTGATGCGCTGACTCGGCTGCTCATGAAAGGAATAAAAAGAGGTTCAGTTCGACTCGAAATAAACCGCTGCCACTGAACTGGCGGCAGACGGTCAAAACGGACAATCCTTTAGGAAGGACGTTCAGATTCTTCCGACGCAGGAGGCGTGACTGTCGGATTCGTCAAAATAGGGCCACCTGTCTGTGTGTAGTCCTCCAGGATCTTTTGAGTCTGGTCCAGATAGGCCAGAGCTTTCGGCATATCGTGGTCGAGGTACTCGCGCAAGATTTCCATCTTGCGGACATGGGGGTCAAACATGCTGTCGAAGTTGCGATTCCACGTCTTCACACGCTCCAGCTTCTGTTCAGCCTCCTCCACCGCCATCTTGGCTTTTCGCACGGCAGCCTGCTGCACAGAGGGGGAGTCGACGAATTCGGAAAGGCGGGCACTCATGAGCTCGGCCTGAGCCTGGTCTAGCCGCCTCCGCCGCTGGCGGATCTGGCCTTCCCAGTGAGCACGCTGGTCGTTTTGCACCCATTTGCGGGTACGGCGCACCTCATCGCCCGCCTGGTCCAGAGCCCGTCGGGCTTTGGTGAGGAAGATGATGGTGCTCGCCCGGAAAGTCTGAAGGGCGTCGAGTGAGGTGATTTTTGCCTGGTCCGCCATGAGATCGTGAACTGAGGGTCCGGAGGCCTGCTATCGCTGGTCGAGGTATTGCTCAATGCGTTGCGCCTTGCGGAGGAGGAACGGAGTGTGCTTCTCCGCGATCTCAACAAATTTTTTGAGCGTCTTCATGGTGGTGATGAACTCCTCTGCGAACTTCTCATGCTCCTGGTCCTGCCAGGTGCCGCTGAGCGCTGCGAAGCGCGCATGCAAGGCCGAGGCCTTCGTCTGCACGTCGTCATTAAAGCGCTTGAGCTCCTTGGCGAAGCGTCGCACCTCCTCGGGATCCATGATTGCCTGTGCCATAATGTAAGAAGTACGAATTGGTGCCGTGGTGGAGCGGGTAAAACCACCGATACCGGGCTGGGTTGTTAAATTAATGCACAAACGGGCCTGCGCGGGCGAGGCAAAAATCCCGCTCAATGCAGAAAGCGGGCAGGAACGCAAAAAGGCCGGGCGAGAAGCCCGGCCTTCGTGATCTGAAGCTGGCAGTGCGATCCTAATCCCAGCCTTACAACTCTACGGGCGCGTGATGGTGCAGGGCAGCGCGCACGAATCCGTAGAAGATGGGGTGGGGATGGTTGGGCTTGGAGAGCAGTTCGGGG
>JBGGMQ010000828.1:0-3056 GCA_041287975.1 Verrucomicrobium sp.
CTCCCGCATGATCGGCATCATCATGGACATCACCGCCCGGAAAGATGCCGAGCAAGCTCAGCTGCACCAGACTCAGGCCCTGCGCGACGCCGACCAGAAGAAGGATGAGTTCCTGGCAATGCTCTCCCACGAGTTGCGCAATCCCCTGGCCTCCGTAGCCAATGCCGCCACCCTCATCCTCAGTGGGGCAGATCCCGAAAGCTACACCTGGGCCGCTGGGGTGATCGAACGGCAGACTCGCCAACTCGCCCACCTGATCGATGACCTCCTGGACGTGTCCCGCATCAGCACAGGCAAGATTCACCTGCGCAAGGCGGTTGTCGATGCCGCCCTCATCCTGGACCGGGACTGCGAAACTGCCCGACCTCTTGTGCAGGAGCGAGGGCACAACTTGGTCTGCCGCTATCCGGCAGGCGCACTATGGCTCGAAGCCGACGCCACCCGAATCGAGCAGGTGGTGCTGAACCTCCTGACCAATGCCGCCAAGTACACGCCCAACGGCGGCAGGATCGAGCTTTGCGCCTCTGAGCAGGACGGCGAGCTGGTGATCCGAGTACGCGACAACGGCACAGGCATTGTTCCTGAACGCGTGCCTGAGATGTTCCAGCTCTTTGCCCAGGGGGAGCGATCTATAGCCCGCAGCGAAGGCGGGTTGGGCATCGGCCTCACCATCGTTCAGAAGATCGTGGAGATGCATGGAGGCCGGGTGATCGCCGAGAGTGATGGCCCCAACAAGGGGAGTACATTCTCCGTGTACCTTCCCTCCACTAACAAACGAGTCGCCAAGCTCGCTCCCCTGCCCCAGGCCGACTCCGCCGCCAAACCGAGCCCTGGAAACAGCCCGAAATGTCTGCGTGTCCTCATCGTGGATGACAACGTCCACTCTGCCCAAGGCCTGGCTCGCCTCCTGGCCCGCGCTGGCCACGATACCGTAGTCGCCTACGACGGTCCTCAAGCGCTGGAGCAGGCCGCAGCCATCTCCCCAGAAGCCGTGGTGCTCGATATCGGCCTCCCTGGCATGGACGGCTACGAGGTCGCCAAACGCCTCCGTGAGCGCCAGTCCATCCACGGCACAGAGAGAGCTCCGCTCATTATCGCCGTCACTGGCTACGGCCACGACGACGACCGCCAGCGCTCCCAGGATGCGGGGTTTGACCACCACCTTGTGAAACCTGTGGACTTCGCTGAGCTAAAACAGCTGCTCAGCGTCGAAGCTGCGCAGCGTCCTTGATTCAGAGGGGTGTTTAGAACACGAATGGCTAACCGGATGGGCAGAGGTGCGACTAAAGGCTTGCGCCAAGGCAGCCGGTCCGCCTAAAATCGCAAGATTCACTGACAAAACGCATGCCCTGCGGTTGCTCTTTTCCAGACCCGATGGGTCGCGGGGAGGGCGACGCTGCCCCCACCTGCTGCATGAGTCCTCCCCTCCCCCACCAGTCCAGGCCAGATCGCAAAGCCAGCGGCCTTCAGAGATGCAGTTTAACTCCGTTGTTTGCCAGTCTGTGCTGGGCTCTGACAGCGGCGACTGTGCTTTCCCAGAACCCTCCGCAAGGCGAGGACATCACGACGGGAACCAAACCTGAGGCGCTGCAATACGGACCCACGAGGTCGAAGGTGCCAGGCATGATCCGCTGGATGTGGGACCCCAAACAAACGGTGCCGCGCATCGAAGAGGCCGTTTGGCTGAAGGATGGCACCCGCATGTACGCACGGAGCGAGAAACTACAACACCTCCTGCAGATTTGGGAGCCTGTCGCGGTCGATCCCGCCGCACCCCCCAAGCTGAATCTCATCGGCACCGTACCCTTGCGGGACACATGGGCCGTGTCGCCAGATGGGCAGTGGATCTTCGGCGAGAGTCGGACGGATCAAACAAGGACCATGGCAGTCTATCGTGCCGCCAACTGGGAAGGCATGTGGCAGGCAAAGAGTGATGTGTTGGGCAACCTGGAGCAGGCGACCTTCACCCGGGATGGCAAGCATCTCATCCTCGTGACAAAACTGGCCAAAGCGGTGCAAGTCTCCGCTATTGATCCTGCGAGCGGGCGCCGGGTGCGGCAGTTGCAAAGGCTGCTGCCCAATCTGGGCGAGGACGAGAAGGCCTCTGAGATACACGTAGGAGCGGCCCAGAGCACGGTGCTGCTGCCGCCCTTTTACCGGGATGATCTGACCCTTTCCCGCTGGAACCCTGCCGACGGTTCTCAGGTGCCGGTATCGAAGCCGATGAAGGACAATTCGAACCTGAAGATGACACTCTCGGGCGATGAACAGTGGCTGGTGCTGTGGAACTCCGCCGGCTACAAGTCCATGAAGAGGGAGGGTGGGCTCTACGGCAACCGCTTCGGCGGGGTGGAGGAAGAGCGTTGCATCCAGTTCGTGCGAGTGTCACCAGATGCATCAACCCTGGTGGTCTCCGGAGGGCAGAAGTTCAAGGTAATAAGGCTGGCAGATGAACGGGTGGTGAAGGACTCTGCCACGGAGTGCCTCTGTGGCCTCTTTGCCATGGATGGCCGCACCTACTGGAACACGTGCCGCCCATTGACGCCCATCAGCACAAAGACGTGGGCACGGGGTGACGACAGCCAGGCACCTCCCAAGCGTGCCATGGAGCAGGTGGAGTTCAGCCCGGACGGACGTTTTCTGGCGACGCTGCACGCACGCCAGATCGATGTGTGGCCCCTGGAAGGCATGGCGCTGACTCCAGCAGCCGTGTTAACGGGGCCGCGGGACAACAGCCTGAGCACTTTCGCCTGGGACCGCACTGCCAACCGGGTCATTGGTGGGGACTACTGTGCCGTGCTGCAGTGGAATCTGCCACAGAGTCTGGGCGCGACGACCAATCGCACACCGGTGGAGGCCACCAAGCTCTTTGAAACAAGTGCCACCGATGACGAGCGTCTTCGAAACGGCCCCGCCTTCGCCCATACTCAGCAACTGACCGTCTCCCCCGCCACGGGAGACTGTCTGATCTCGTTAAACAGTCATCACACCAATACTGTGATCCGGAATCCCGACCGGCCCACAATCGCCAAAACGATCAAGGTGGGTCATGAGGC
>JBGGMQ010000829.1:0-2943 GCA_041287975.1 Verrucomicrobium sp.
CCCGGATAAAGCAACGGATGAAGTCATTGAAACTCTCCTGGTGGAGAACCTCAATCTCGCCTCGCTCGCGCAGTGGGCCGAAAGTTTCTATCTCCGTGTGGGCACAGGCCGCTACTATGCGGACAAGGTCTCGCTATTCGATTCCCAAAAGACGGTTGATGCCTACTTGCTGGCCAATCTCGCCGCTGTGCGGGACGCGTTGGTGCAGGAAACGAGCCGACAGCGGAAGCTGTCGCCGCATTTGGCGCATGCTTTTCTCGGTCGCATGCTCTTCACCTGCTATCTGTGCGACCGAGGCATCATCAAGCTGTCCGACTACTTCAAAGGCAAGACTTGGACCAAACTGCACGAAGTGCTAGAACAGGCCGCCGACCCCGTCTCAGCACTTTATGACAAGCTGTTTCCCGTGCTCAAGAGCGAGTTCAACAGCAGCATGTTTGACGGCGACTTGGAGAGCGAGCGCACGCAGATCGGATCCGAGCATCTCAAGCTGATCCAGCGCTTCCTCCATGGCGATGAGATCGGGAAGAACTCCGGTCAGCCATCACTGGGCTTTTGGGCCTATGACTTCCGGCTGATTCCGGTGGAAACCATCAGCGCCATTTATGAGAGTTTCCTGGAGGGTGAGGATAAGGACGGCAAGCACAAGGCGGGCGCCTTTTATACTCCGCGCTTCCTTGCGGAAATGGCTCTGGATCAGGTCTTACAGGGCCTGACGCCGCTGTATGTTCCCGGTCGCCGATACCTGGATCCAAGTTGTGGCTCGGGAATTTTCCTGGTTTCAATGTTCAACCGGCTGGCGGCGGAGTGGCGACAGTCTCAGGGCAGCCACGAACCCGCACCACAGGAGAAGGCCGTCGCACTGATTGAACGCTTGGGTGCTCTGTGTGGCGTAGACAAGCATCCCACCGCTTGCCGCATTGCCTGCTTCAGTCTTTACATTGCCTTTCTCGACCAGTTCGAGCCCAGTCATGTCAAAGAGTACAAACTACAGACTGAGAAGAAGCTGCCCCACCTGTTACAGTCCAAGGACGGCCCGCGAAAAGCGGGCTCCTTATCAGTGGTAGTTGAATCATGGTTTGCGGATTTTGCTCCTAAAGCTGCTGGCCAGTTCGACATTGTCATAGGCAATCCTCCCTGGGCTGAGCGCGGCTCCAAACAACTTGCCTATGAGTTCATGGAGAAAACTCCCGCATTGCTCAAAGCTGGTGGCCGCTCCTGTTTCTTGCTTCCGTCCAAAGTGTTCTTGAATCGGACCGATGACTTTCAAGCCCGCTGGTTGAGCAGTATTACGTTGGAGAAGGTCATTCAGCTGGCGGACTATCGTCACATCCTCTTCAAAGAAGCCAAGTGCCCATGCACTTTAGTTGTTTTCACGGCCGCCAAGCCTGAGGAAACGACCCATCAAATCGAGTATATCGCTCCCAAGGTGAACCTGACAGATTTGCGGGATGGTTTGATTTCGGTCTCATCGCGTGACCGGAAGTGGATTCCGCTGCGCGAAATACTGGCCGCGACCAAAGACGGAACGGCGGGAGCTGGCTGGAAGGTCTATCTGTGGGGCACGCCTTTTGACCAGAAACTTCTGGACTACCTTTCCACTTTCCCTCGGCTGACAGAGCAAGTGGATGTGCTCAGTGAATTGCGAAAGCGCAAGCAGTCGCGTTCCAAGAGATGGATTACAGGCGAGGGGTGCAAACCGTACAAAGTCGATTCGGCGACAAAGCCGGACCGGAAGCTTAGGCCGTTGGATGGTTGGAAACTGGATGATCCTTTTGTGACCCCTAAGGACATCAAAAAACTGATCACACTTCCTCTTCAATTGTGTTCCACTTTGAAAGATCACTTGGCAGTGAATGGCTATCTGCCTGACAAGCTGTACAGCAAGCCTGACGATGCCCTTTTCACTCCGCCACTGGTTCTCATCAACAACGGGTTCAGTGAATTTGCCTTCTTTGAGTCAACGGTTCGTTTCCAGCATTCCCTCCAATCCATCGCTTGCGGCACTATAAAAGCAGATAACGAGATGCTTTTGTTTCTTTGTGGTGTGCTGCGCTCCAAACTGGCGCGCTATTTTATTTTTCACACAGCGGCGAATCTAGGAACGGAGCGGGACAAAGCGCACATGCTTGAAGTATTGCGCATTCCTTTCATGCTGCCATCAGATAAACAAGCCGATTCAGATGCTAAATTGATCGCAAAAAAGATTGCGGCCAGCATTCAAAAACTGAAATGTGACGTTGAAGCCAGCTCCGATCGACTGGTGAATGAAACGAACTCCTCTGAATTCACGCTTGAGAGCGACCACGAAACTCCAGAAAAGAAGCGCGCACGCTGGTTCGACGAGCAACGGCAGCGCACCGCTGGGCTGCAAGCAGAACTTGAACCTCTAATTTATCGCTATTTCTGTCTAAGCGCCCAAGAGCAGGCCTTAGTGGAGGACACCTGTGATATCTTTGATCAAAGCGACACTCCCCATAGCTTGGGCGAAGCACGAAGCATTCCCACTCTCAAACCAGTGGCCGAAGCCGCTGGCTTGCAAGCTTATGCGGACATGCTCACGGATAAATTGAATGAATGGGCAAAAGGGGCTGCCTACAGCACTGCCACCGGTGGAGTAGATGAGAAAACTGGCATCGCTCTCGTCGAAATCACCCAAACACGTGACCCCCAGCCATTCAAAGCTAGGCCCCTGTCCAAAGTGCTGGCAAAAGCTCTGGAATTGCTGCAACAACAGGCCCGGCAACGGCAGGGCGTTTTGGAGTTCCAACGCAGCGGGCTGGTCTTTGATGGCGCTCGCATCTATTTGATCAAGCCCGCATTGGTGGGCGAGTGGACACGCTCGGCCGCACTCAATGATGCTGCGGAGATTGCGGCCGAGATCGCCGAGGCAAGACGTCACAAAACTGCCAAGAAATGAGCCATCCTGCCGCAGCTTGGCTG
>JBGGMQ010000830.1:0-3329 GCA_041287975.1 Verrucomicrobium sp.
GCTTCCTTGGTTCCTTCGGGGGTGAGATCAAAAAGGTTCTTCGTTCCCTGTGGTCGCTGTTCAGCAACTGGTCCTTTGTGCTGCTGGTGCTTTACTTCACACTGCCAGCGATTGCCGCTTGGGTCGTGCGCGACTGGATGCCTGCGATCTTGCAGAAGGAGTTTAACATCAGCCAGGGGCATGCAGGCGTGTCTGCCGCCCTCTACTGGCAGGCCGCGGCTTTGGTCTCGGCCGTCGGAGCAGGAGTGCTGGCGGACCGATGGATGCGACGCACAGAGAGGGGGCGGATCTATGTCAGCGCCCTCGGCATGCTGTTGATCGTGCCCGCCCTCTTCAGTGTGGGGAATGCCCCAGCGGCGGGGTCCTTTCCGCTGGCCATTTTCGGGTTGATCCTCTTCGGCATTGGCTGGGGCTTTTTCGACTGCAACAACATGCCCATTCTCTCCCAAGTGGTGGGGCCCAATCTCAGAGCCACCGGCTATGGCATCATGAATTTCGTCAGCATGACGGCAGGGGGCATTGCGGACTGGACCTTCGGCATCATGCGGGACCGCCATGTGCCTCTCAATTCGATCTTCACCACCTTTGCCGGTCTGTGCGTCCTTTCCACGGTTCTTGTCCTGCTGATCCGGCCCCGCGACACGGGTGAAAGCCGTTCCTAGCCGGCCCCTTGTTTGTTTATTCCATGAACTCTGCGCCTTCAGCCGCCTTCCGCGGCATCATCCCGCCCATCATCACCCCGCTCAAAGACCGTGACACGCTGGACGTCGCGGGCCTTGAAAAGCTCGTCGAGCACCTGCTGGCAGGCGGAGTTCATGGTATCTTCGCTTTAGGCACTACAGGTGAGGCCCCCAGTCTCAGCTACCGTCTCCGGCGCGAACTGGTGCAGCGAGTTTGCTCCCAGGTTGCCGGCCGGGTGCCGGTGCTGGTAGGTATCACGGACACCTCCTTTGTGGAGTCCGTGCACCTCGCCCAGTACGCGGCAGAGCAGGGGGCTCAAGCCGTGGTGCTCTCCGCTCCGTACTATTTCCCAGTAGGGCAACCGGAACTCACCGAATACGTCCAGGACCTCGTCCCAGAGCTGGCTCTGCCCGTGTTCCTCTACAACATGCCCAGCCATACCAAGGTGACGTTCGAGCTGGATACTGTCCGGCGGGCCATGGACCTGCCCCAGGTGGTGGGCATGAAGGACAGCTCGGGGAACATGGTTTATTTTCACCAACTCATGGGCGAGCTTTCACGCCGCCCGGACTGGACCCTGCTGGTGGGTCCCGAGGAACTCCTGGGGGAAAGTGTCCTCCTCGGTGGGCATGGTGGCGTCTGTGGTGGGGCCAATCTCTGCCCCCGGCTCTACGTCGCTCTGTATGAGGCTGCCGTGAATAGGGACGTGGAGCGCGTCACCGCCTTGCATGCCCAGGTGATGCGCATCTCCAGCACTGTTTACAAAGTCGGTCGCCATGGCTCCGCCTTCATCAAGAGCGTGAAGTGCGCTCTCAGCGTGCTGGGGATCTGCGATGACTTCCTCGCGGAACCCTTCCACCGCTTTCGTGAGCAGGAGCGGCTGCGTGTAGGAGCCTACCTGGAAACCTTCGGCATCACCGTGCAGCGACCCTGGCCAGCGGATGCCGCCCTGGGTTGATCTCCTGCCATTCGCAACACTTTCCTCACGCTTTCCTTTTCCATTCATGAAAAAGTCAGTCCGCTCTGCTTCTCTTCCTCCGATCCAGCTCATCGCCAGCGGTGACTTGCGTTTGTCCGCGAACCAAACGTGCTGGCCCGCCCAACATGCGATGGAGTCGGCTCTTGCTGCCGCTGTGGCAGCCGAGGGGCGCGAGCTCGTTCGTGCCCATCCCTACAAGGAGGACGAGAAGCACGGCTTCATCGCATCCCAGCGCGAGGGGATTGAAGTCTTCCGCAACATTGATCCCGACGCACCGCTCATCGTGGCAGAGGCCGTTTGGCAGTACTCTCATCACGTGCTGGCCGGGCTCACCACGCATCGAGGACCGATCCTGACAGTCGCCAATTGGTCTGGCCAGTGGCCCGGCCTCGTGGGTATGCTGAACTTGAATGGATCCCTGACCAAGGCAGGGGTGAAATACGCCACGCTCTGGAGTGAGGATTTTACAGACGATTTCTTCCGCACAGAACTCCGCCGTTGGCTGAAGACGGGCAAGGTCAAACAGGACCTCTCTCACGTGCGACCTTTGGGCGATGTCAAAGTGCCAGCGAAGCTCGAAAGACTTGGCTCGCAACTCGCGACCGAACTTCAGACGCAGAAAGCCATCATGGGCGTGTTCGATGAAGGTTGCATGGGCATGTTCAACGCCATCATCCCAGATCACGCCTTGCACGCTTGTGGTGTCTTCAAGGAGCGTCTCAGCCAGTCGAGCCTGTACCACGAGACCCTGCAAACCTCCGATGCCGAGGCGAGGGCTGTCTATGACTGGCTGGTTAAGAAAGGCATGAAGTTCCATCTGGGCCATGACCACGCCACCGAGCTCACCCAGGCGCAGGTGCTTCTCCAGTGCAAAATTTACATCGCTGCCGTTCGCCTCGCCGACGACTTCGGATGCGACACCATCGGCATCCAGTATCAACAAGGGCTCAAAGACCTGCTGCCTGCCAGCGACCTCGTGGAGGGCATGTTGAACAATACTGACCGCCCTCCTGTGAAGTCCCGAGATGGATCGCGTGTGCTTTACCATGAGGAACCTCTGGTCCACTTCAACGAAGTGGATGAATGCGCCGGTCTCGACGGCCTCATGACCTGCCGTGTGCACCGAGCTTTGGGCCAGCCTGTGGAAAGCACCCTCCATGACGTGCGCTGGGGTGAGGCCTACGGGGATGACTACGTGTGGGTCCTGCTCATCAGCGGGGCCGCACCGCCGGCCCACTTCATCAAGGGGTGGAAGGGGGCCGAAGGATTCCGGCAGCCCGCCATGTACTTCCCCAGTGGCGGCAGTACCCTCCGCGGAGTATCCCGCCCGGGTGAGATCGTCTGGTCTCGCATCTACGTGCAGGACGAAGCCCTTCACCTGGATCTTGGCAGGGGTGGTGTGGTAGAGCTTCCCAAAGCAGAGACTCAGCGCCGCTGGCAGAACACCACGCCCCAGTGGCCCATCATGCACGCCGTGACCTACGGCGTCTCCCGGGATCAGTTGATGGCCAAACACCAGGCAAACCACATTCAGGTGGCCTATGCGGATGACGCCGCCTCGGCAGACGCCTGTCTGTTTGCCAAGGCTGCATTCGCCCGCGGGCTGGGCATGCAGGTGAACCTCTGCGGCAGCCGGACACGGAAAAAGAGCTGGTAAATCCGGCTACAG
>JBGGMQ010000831.1:0-3742 GCA_041287975.1 Verrucomicrobium sp.
TAGCTTGACCCTTGCGTTGTCGGCAATTTTCAAGGGGAGACCACAGGGATGGCCGATAGTGTATACACCGGCTCCAGGAGCGGGCTTGCCGTCTCCCAGCTCAAGGGGCGGCCTGTCAGGGCAGGGGCGGTCCAGTTTCAACACCGCCCAGTCAGCAGCGTTGGGGGAGTCAAACCTGCCTTTCACCTGACGAATGGAGTACACGTCCGTGGCTTTGATGAGGAAATGACCGGGCAGCGTGGCGGAGTCCAGGTGAAATCCGAAAACCAGGCGCAGTCTCTCCAGTTCCCCAACGGTAAAGGGGACACAGTGGCCCGCAGTAGTGACCTCTGCGGGGGCCGTGAGGAAGGCCGTGCAGAAGCTCACGATAGGCTGTTCGTTGAACCGCTCCGCCCCACAGAGGACAAAGGCCTCTTTGTAGGGCTGCGTCCTCAGAATGTAGTCTCCAGTGGGCAGTTTTACCAGGTCAGAATCGTAGACCAGACAGCCTACAGATTTTGCCTTCTCCAGATACTTCTCCTCCCGGGGCTGTGCCACGCCCAGTTGCTGCTGTTGTTGGGCGGTCTGTCTCACCATGTACACATCCTTTCGGTCGTCCGGCCCGGTGATGGTCTTTGTCCGGGTGACAAGTTCATCGGTTAGTTTTTCGGTGGGAATACCCTTCAGTACCTCGGAGGGCTTCTCCCCCGGTGCCAGGGATTCATCGTAGATCTGTGCCGTGGAGGCGTGGGACATCATTGCGTTGTTGAGCCCTCCATGCAGAGGCCCCATGGGGATCTTCAGAGATTTGCCGTTGATCTTCAGCTCCTTGTCTCCGCTCTCAAACTTCAAGGCTCCGAGCAAATCCTCCCGCCTCCTCAGGCCGACTTCTTTGAGCAGGACCTGCGTGGAGTAAGATTCCAAGGGGGCGGACTGGGCAACGACAGAGGCAGTGGGCACCAGGGACAATCCGGTCAGGGCAAGGCACAGGGAGGGGAGCGCTTTCATCTTGTTGTCTAGGAAACAAGCTGCATTCAAGTGAGACACCACCCGGCGGATACTCTCCGCCGGGAGGCAGGGCACGAAACAGTTTTTTTACGCTGCCACCTTCGACTAACTTGTTGATGAACGCATCATTTTTCGAAAGGGTGTCAATATTGGTAATTTTTCCAGATTTTGACCTCCTGCACCCGGATGTATCCATCCAGACAGGTTCTATGGCGTAAGTCTCTGATTGAAAAAGACAATCGAGTCCTTCAGGAAGCGCTTCTGATTCTCCTGCTTCGTGAAGGAGTGCCCCTCACCCTCAAGGATGAGGAGGTTTGAGGAAACTCCAGCCTTCACCAGGGCCTCCTGCAGCCGGCGGGACTGGTCCACGGGCACCACCTCGTCTTGATCGCCATGAACGATGAGGAAGGGGGGCGTCTTGGCGTCGATGTTGAAAAGAGGGGAGGCGTCCCTGGCCAGTTCGCCCTTGTCTGTCTCAGAGCGTGGACCGCCAAAGAGCTTCGTCAGGAGGTCATTCACTGCGGCGCCTTGTTTCACCTTGGGTGCGAAGTCCTCGGTGAGATCGCTAGGGCCGTTGATGTTCACCACGCAGTTCACGCGGCTGGACTGGCTGGCATATTTCGCGGTCGCGGGGTCCCGCGTTTCCCGTGTGGCCAGGCAGGTCACCAGGTGGCCGCCGGCAGAGGCCCCCATGGCCCCGATGCGGGTGGGATCGATGGAATAAGTGGCCGCATTCTCCCGGAGCCAGCGCACGGCCAGCTGTACATCATCCAGCTGCGCCGGCCAGGTGTTGGCAGGGTTCGTGGTCAGGCGGTAGGCGATGGGGACGGTCACATAGCCCAGGCCGGACATGAGCACGGCGACCGATCGGAAGTCCTTCTTCGAGCCGTGGGCCCAGCCACCACCATGAATGAAGATCACCGCAGGCCGCAGCCTCGGCTGGGAGCCCTTGTCCGCCAGGCCCACGCGCACCGGCGGCTGAAAGATGTCCATCAGCAGCTTCTGGCCATCGGCCGTCTCGCCATAGACCATGTCATAGATCGGTGGCGTCAGGGCACGACCCGTCGGTGCCTGTGCCCTCGGGGTCGGAGCCGCCGGTGCAGATGGCGCCTGAGCCTGAGCTGATATGGGGTCGACACCCACCGCCAGCGCAGCCAGCAGAGGGATCAGACGCAGATGAAGACGGAAACGGAAACGGAAAGAGGAGGAGGGCAAACGAAGCATGAGCAGACAGGATTAACGGGAT
The DNA here is from genome assembly GCA_041287975.1 of Verrucomicrobium sp. Lineage (GTDB taxonomy): Bacteria > Verrucomicrobiota > Verrucomicrobiia > Verrucomicrobiales > Verrucomicrobiaceae > Verrucomicrobium. Next base: position 2,234 of record JBGGMQ010000831.1, read on the forward strand.
TTCCGGGGCGGATTGACAAGATTTTTCCGCTCCCGCACGCCCTTTTCTTCAGAATCCCTTTCCCTCATCCAGATTCCAGCCTCTGCTCTCCACCGCTTACCATTCGCTGCTTACCCGTTCCTACTCCCCAAAGCCGAACGCCTTGCAGGCGATCGCGAGCGCAGGCAGGAAGAGGAAGGCCACCAGGCAGAGAATGTGCAGCCAGTAGCGCAGCGGCTCGGATTTGCGGAAGTACAGCCCGGTATTCGTATCCAGCCGGCCTGTCAGCAGCGCCGCCACCAGTGGCACCGCAAAGAGGGCGCTCAGGGCGAAGACGATGGTCGCAGCCGAGATCGGCAATGGCGGCTGAAAGACAGCGCGGAACCAGCAGCCGATCATGGCCGGCATCAGAGAAAGGGCGAGGTAGCCGGCGAATCGCGTGGCCCGGCAGGATTTCGCATCCGATCGCCAGTCGCACCCCGAGCGTTGCAGCTTTTCCCGGGGAGACAGGTGGGTTAGGTGATTGTCGTCCAGTAGCTTGCGCATTTTGAAAAATCAGGATCCAGCACCGTTGGGGAGTCGCGGGAAATGATGAGCGATACGTGTGCCGGGGGCGAGGTTTATTTTGTTCCCCGCCAGCAGGGTAAAAAGTTAGTTTAGGGAAAAATTGGCTTGGGGCAGGGGAGTAGAGGGCTGGTTTCGGTGTGTCAGGGGGGTGTCCTCGGCGCACGAGAAGCTGTTCGGAATACAGGCTTCAGCCTGCGAAGCTGATACTGAAGCTGTTTGTAGTTCAATCTTTAGATTGCCTCAGGCCACGGCAGACAATCGGAGCAATTTAAAGCGAGAAAGCACTCCCTGAGTCCCGCCGGAGCAGGAAGCAGGGTAGTTCGAGTGTCCCACTCGTTCAGTCGCAGTATCCCTGACGCCTGCGACATCCAACCCAGCCAAGGACACATCCGACATCTCCACGCGCAAGGGTGAGGAGAGCCGGACTCAGACACTCGTCGCAAGCTTGTCGCCACTTTCACGATTCATCTCTGTCACCGCGCGTCCTGAACGGTTGGGGACAACCGAACTACTCCCTGAGCCGCGCCGGAGCGACGAAGCCGGGGAGCGCGCGCATCCTGCGTGACGTTTCCGGCATCTTGCCGGGAACATCAGTGGGGTGAGTGTGCTCTGGTGTGGGAGCATGAAAACGCCAGGGTCTGCCTCGCCTTGGAGGTGGCACTGGGGATTTTCACCTGTTGCCAGAGTGGAACTTCCCTCCGACCATGTGTTTGCCCGCACGGGTAACCACGATGGAGGCCAACTCAGACACGATCCTACAGACGGTACGTCGCCAAGATCAATGGAACTTGGAGGTGGGAGGTGCTCTGCAGCGCATGCAAAAGGCGCTGGTTTTCTTCGGTGCCGTGGGCAGAGGTGGCATCATGGTCGCACTCGTGATGCTCGTGGTGCTGCTAATGGCACCCCGGGACGTCCGCTTTTGGGGCGGGTGGGCTGTCATCGCAGGCCTTGCCACTTTGGCTC